>DTYO01000321.1 GCA_012961845.1 Thermodesulfobacteriaceae bacterium | reverse complement strand
TTGACAGCAATTTTTCTTTGAAAGGCACCACCTTCACGAAATCCACGGAATATTCTGAAAAAGGAACGGTATTTTCCAAGTCGCCCTGTTTAAGAAGTCCTTTTGTCACCAGTCTTTCAGGGCTTATGAGCAGAGGGTTTCCGGCAAATGCGGAAGGACTCATATAGGGAGAATGGCTGAAAGCCCCGCTGGTAGGGCCCAAAGGAAGAATCTGCCAACGGGTCTGGCCTGCCTGATACAGAAAGTCCAGGAAATCAACGGCCCCCCGGCCCATGTCACCTGTTCCGAAAGGAGAGGGGAGTGATGTGACATGAAGGAGAATTCCGCTTTTCCTTGCGTGTTTTCCCGCAGATGCTGAATCTGTACTGTCTGGTTCAGTGGTCAATGATGGTCTCCCCGGTCATCTCTGCAGGCTGTTTGATGTCCATGATATCAAGTACTGTAGA
Organism: Thermodesulfobacteriaceae bacterium; assembly: GCA_012961845.1. Classification (GTDB taxonomy): domain Bacteria; phylum Desulfobacterota; class Dissulfuribacteria; order Dissulfuribacterales; family UBA3076; genus DTYO01. The sequence continues at coordinate 22,377 of DTYO01000321.1, read as the reverse complement.
AGCAATATCTCTGAGACCCTTTCCTTTTTTCAAGGCGGCATTCCTCAGCCCGTCGTTTTCGGATATGAGTATAAAGGGTACAGGATTCGTGGTATGGCTGGTTCTCCAGTCCGGTGTCTGATCCTCGGCGTTTCCGTGATCTGCAAAGACCAGGATATCATAACCATTTTCGAGTGCGGCATCGACTATCCCGCCCAGTGCATCATCCACTGCCTCCACAGCCTTCACTATGGCTTCCGGTATCCCAGTATGCCCCACCATGTCGCAATTGACCAGGTTGGTGACGATGAATTCATATCGGCCGGTATTGATCTGTTCGATCAGGCTGTCCCTTATCTCATATACGCTCATTTCAGGCTTGAGATCATAGGTCTGCACCCTTGGGGATTCGATCATGATACGATCTTCCCCGGAGAATGGTTCTTCAAGCTGACCGTTAAAAAAGAAAGTGACATGGGCATATTTTTCGGTTTCGCTGATCCTCAGCTGCCGGATGCCCTGCCTGCTCATCACCTGACCCAGCAGGTTGTCGAGTGACTGGTCCTTGAAGGCCACTTCTCCGTTCATTGGCCTGTAATACTGAGTCATGGCCACGAAAAAGACGTCCAGCGGCTTCCTGTCCCATCCGGTGAAATCTTCTTCTATAATGGCTCTGGTAAGCTGCCTAGGCCTGTCTGTCCTGAAATTGAAAAAGATTACGCTGTCTCTCTTATTGATTCCGGTGTATCCATTCATGCTTCTGGGCAGAATGAATTCATCGGTTTCGTCATTTGCATGGCATTTTTTTACCTGTTCAAGTGCGTCTTCAAAGCTTTCTTCGCACTCGGCCCTTACAATGCAGTCATAGGCCTTGCGGGTGCGGTCCCATCTCTGGTCCCGGTCCATGGCATAGAAACGGCCTGATACAGTAGCTATTCTGCCAAGACCCAGATCCTTCATTTTTTTCTGGAGTGCTTCCAGATGTCTGACACTTTCGGTAACAGGGGCATCTCTTCCGTCAGTAACGGCATGGATGAAAACATTGGTAAAGTCCATTATTCGGCACAGATCCAGCAGTGCAAAAAGGTGATCAAGGTGACTGTGAACACCCTGAGTCTGGAGAAGCCCCATGATATGGAGAGCCGTGTTCCGGGAAATGCAGTTTTTCACTGCCTCCCTGAATTCAGGAATTTCGAAAAATTCCCCGGTTTCTATTGACTTGTTGATTCTGACCAGTGACTGGTAGATTATTCTTCCAGAACCAATGGTCATATGGCCGACTTCAGAGTTTCCCTGGTATCCATGAGGGAGTCCCACTGCTTCTCCAGAAGCATCCAGGAGCGTGTTGGGGTAATTCTTCATGTACCTGTCGGCATTGGGGGTTTCGGCATCATGGATGGCATTATCTTGCGGGGATTCCCTGTAACCCCAGCCATCACGGATGGCCAGCAGTATCTTTTTCACTTTATTCTCCTGGTGATCACAGGCGGACCCACCTGTGTCCGATTGAAAAATCCTGTTTGGCGCCTGGATATGTTCCTTGAAATACAGGCCTTTCTGGTACACCCAGGGCAAATACCAGCGGCCCGATACTTAACTGAAAGGCAGCCTGCCTGAGTACTCACGGCAGCAGTCCGTTTCCCTTCATGTTTTTTGCCAGGGCCTTGATCACCGACCGTATTGCGTCCGTGTCGGAGTAGGGATTGAGCGTGGCAGATCTTGCAGACCATATCAGATCTGCCGATTTCGAGTCGTACAGGTTGGTTTCCAGACGGACAGTAGTGTGGGTGGTATAATAGCCCGGCTGGTGGACATAATTGTACACTGTATCGTAATAACCATAATAACCGCCTCGGTAATACCGTGGTACCATGTAGGTAGTGGGCGGGGTGTAGACTTCTTCTTTGTCTATCCCCAGCAGGTGGGTTATCAATACGGTTTCGATGTCGAGCTCGTTTATCTTCAGTGCCAGGGCATCTTTTGAAAGATGTTCATCAGGGATTATCTTCCAGCTCGGTACAGCCTTGATACCGTATTTTTCCAGTTCGGCCGTAAAACTGTCCTCGTATGAACGTCTTATGCCGGCATCTTTGGAAATGCCTATCACCATGATGTTTGAAACGGGGCCACCCTTGTAGGCACTGTCTTTCCATACCTGGGTCACCCTGGTATTGCTGCAGGAACAGACGGCTGCACACACAGCCAGGGTTGACAGAATGTAGAATAGATTTTTCATAGAAAATATTTCTCCTGAGGACATTAATCGTAGGTTCCGGTGAACATTGGGGTTTGTCGGGAAGGATTGCGTAATCACCATCTCCTTGCAATACATGGAAAAGAAATCGTATTTTGGAATAAACAAAAGAGAGTAACTCTTTAAAAGTTACCTAACGAAGGATTTATGTGTCAAGCTGTCTTTTCGTGTGGATGCCCCGGTTTCAATCCGGATAATTCGGTTCGCGAGTTTGCCGGAGAAGTGAGTCGGAGGGGGCACGGACATACCTTGGCACTTCAGGCCCCTGAGAATCATGTTCAGGCGGACTCCATGGTGCTGCGGCTGCAGACATGGCATGGTGCACCCGTTACGGCTACTCGGATTCCGGCTGGCTATGGTGAACTGGTCCGGGAGGGTAACTGCGGAAAAAAGAAAAGAAAACTCGACCGCGTCGTGAGATGGGGCTGGTGATATGAAACTTGTGAGATCTGCCGATCTTTCCATTTCTGATCACCAGATCGAAATCCTGGAGGTCTTCAGGACATGGGACTCTGGCCACCGCCATATAACGCGGAAGTGTTTCCCAGCGTCTGAAATCAGGTTTTTCCAGCATACCTATGAGTATGATTCTTACGAGATCACCCCATCCCTGGGCCATATCGTCAACTGCACGTGCGACACTTTCCTTGGCGGCGATCCTGGCCGCTGTTTTTGCCAGCCGCTTGAGGGCCTGTTTCCTGGCAGTAGTGACAGCAAGCAGATACGTATCTGAAAGGACGTAACTTCCTCCAAGGCGTGTTCCGCGATGGAAAATTTCAGCACGAGGACTGTAAGGAGTGGAAGGCACAGAAGAGTTCCATGCCTGTTCTCCGGTAGGAGAACGGCCAAGGAGTAAGAAACAGACCAGGTGTCCACCTCCATGGACCGTGGAGTTTGCGCTAGAAATGTAGGCTTCGGGATCTTTTTCAGTGGAATTACCATGGGACTCTGTCTGTTCAGGGGTATTTTGAGGTTTCAGAGCGAGGAATCCGGTATGTTCGTCAATAAATACATTGCCCGCAATTTCACCGGCCAGCCTGTACTGGACCTGTGCATTGGAGTAGTCGCCCGCCATTTCCAGGCCGAACCCTGCAACGTAGCGCGAAAAGGCATCATCGGGATAATCGTCTGCGGTATGGCGCTCCAGGGACTGGATGATACGTCTGGATTCCACTGCCGCATCCTCCCACCTGCCCTGGGCAAGATGGTTCAGGGCTGTCAAGTCATGAAGATAGGTTCGTTCAAACGGGGCACCTCTGAATGACTGAACCGTATCGTTCACCATCATGCTGGCGGCGCCTCTGCCTACACTGTATGTTTCGAGCATGTCGGCGAGTTCGCTGGCCTTTATCAGGTCCGCGGAACTTTCCTGGAATTTGCCCAGGGCCTGTTTGACAGTGCCCCTTTCCATCAGGACAAGAACCATGTCTGTAGAATCCGGATTCTCTTCCTGAAGAACCTTTTCTGCCTGTTCCAGCCTTCCTGAGTAGAAATCACTTCTGGCGGAACCGAGGTTTCTGCCGCCACAACCGGACAGACAGAAAATAAATGCCAGGAATGCGGCGTAGATTAAGGTGACAGGCCCCCGAGCCCATTCCGGCCCAAGAGTCCCGTTTTCCGGTTCAGCAGTGACCGTGAGAATGTGAGGAGTCCTTTTCGGTATCAGAAAATGCACGAAAAATAAACACGGAAACCGCACTGCCAGTGTAGTCCGGAGCATTATTTTTTTTCACATGATGCTGAGATCAAGCCAGACGCCCATTCAGGGACCTGCACTGATTACCATCCTATCAGAGGCATTCTCTCCTTGCGTGCAAACTCGACTTCTGTAGTCCATGTGATCAGGCCTGATTCGAGGTCGTTCACCTCGATGGTCAGTTTGTAATAGTTCATTTTTGTCTTGGAGACCCGGACCTGGCGCCCTGTCTCCTGTGACATCTGCGTAAGGGAACCTGTAAGCATGTATTTTGCCCCGAGCTGGCGCCCTACTTCAACCTGTGTCTCGACTGTGGCATGTGCAGCCTGATATCCCTGTTCCTTGAGAAGTTCCTTCCGTCGGAAGGCATTCACGAATTTGACCCTGCCGCTCTTGATCAGCAGTGTACGCATCCTGTCGGTGAGGTTCTTGGTATCCACATATTCCGCTGTACGGTTCTGTACCCCTGCGATCATCATTACGGGCGGAGACTGGGCGTGGCTCAGAAAAGGATCGGCAAGCATTTCATCCACCACCGATTCCGTGATTTTTCTCATGTCCGTTGCATCGTAGGCAGCCCTGTAATGGCCCATTTCATCGACTGTAACGTCGTCTGTGGCTATTCTGAACATTGCACAGCCCGAAAGTAGTGATGAAAGAAATATTATTCCTGCGGCAGTGATTGTGCTTGATTTCATGGCATCTCCTTGATGAACATGGATGAAATATCAGAAATCATATACGCCAATCCCGGATCAAGCAAGAATCCTCTGGCATCTCTTCACATGGCACCGCACTATCTGTTGGCAGAGTACCTGCAGTGAACCGGAACGTTTTCATACCTTCCTCGCTGACTCCCCGGCAATGCTGCAAACTGCAGAGGCTGGTAAAAATCTGTCTGTTGATAGAGTTTGACGATAAAATATGGTAGATAAGATGTGTTGGCCGGAGGGAACCTCCAAAAAAATGTTCTTTTGTATCAAAACCGTGCTGCACACCAAAAATAATTCGCGAAATACCAGTGACACGCCTGCGGTTATTTTTCTTGTGCGCCTTGTTCCGGAACAGGATTCCTGATTTTTGGAAGCCACCGGGAAAGTGTGGAATAATCTTTGTCCTGGAGAACATCATGAAAAAAATCATACTGTTTATCGCCTTTTTGTCCCTTGCGGCCTCATGTCTCGCCCAGCCGATCAGAGTTGCGCTCACCGATTTTACGGACGAAACTGGAATGATGCCTGATGAAAAACTCGGCGGCACCATCAAGCCAGGCTCCATAGCTGCAAAAGGACTGTTTTTTCTCTCTGCTGATCTGGTCGGAAACGACCGGTTTGTCCTTATCGACCGGCGGGAATTCATTACGCAGATGGAAAGACTGAGACTGAGAGACGGTGCTGAACCTGTGCACGGATCGCTTCTTCAGTACCAAAGCAGATCTACTCCTGTAAGACCGACTTTTCTGAGCGCGGCCAGAGTTTTGAGGGCGGACGCAGTCCTGAGAGGAAGTCTCATCAGCTGTTCCACAAAAAAGGAGATCATCAGCCAGGGAGGCTACAGGAGCGATTTTTCCAGGCTGACACTGAGGGTAACGCTCGAGGCGCTCGATGCAGTAGATGGCTCAGTTATAGCCATGACGGAAGGAGCGGCTGATAGAAAATTCCGCCAGACTGCTTCCATGCAGACAATCCTTGGAGAAGACGATCTTCTGCAGCTTTTGAAGCAGGCTATAGGCAATGCCGTCAAGGACCTGGAAAAGGCCCTCATCATGCGGGCCGAACAGCAGCGTAACAGAGCAAGAGTCCGGTTGTGGATCGCATCTGATGCAGATCCGGCCATGGTGGAAATTGACGGGATTCTCGTTGGATCTACACCTATAGAAGGTCTGGAAGTTTACAGGGGAGACCATATTGTGACTGTAGGCAAACCCGGCTATCAGGATGTGACCAAAAGGATCATGCTTGAAAAAGATACCAGGATAACTGTACCCATGATCCGGGTTAAGCTCGATGCAGATCAGTTGAAAGAAGTGGTTGAAAAGATGAGGGTGCACCTCTTTGTCGGGGAACCGGCCATGGTAATCCATACCATTGAAGATTAACTTCGGACTCGGAGTTGAAACGGAGGGAACCTGATGTCAAAAAAGAAAAAGAAACAGGGCAAAAAGAAAAAATGCTGTGGAAAATTTATCAAAAAGGGTAAGCACTGCAGCAGATGCCCTGCAGTTGGCAATGAAAAGATGAAAAAGGAAGTGATGGAGAAGATGCTCCTGAAAAAGAAGAAGAAAAAAAAGAATATCAGAAAGGATTAGGGGACCAGAACCCATAGATGCAGAAAATATACTCTTGATTGGTTTCATGGGAGTAGGGAAGGGGCGTTTTGCAAGAGAGCTCGCAGCGGCCACTGATTATTTTGCCGTTGATACGGATGATCTCATAGAGAGTTTTGAGAACCGTAAAATCAAGAAGATATTCAAGACAGAGGGTGAGGCATATTTCCGCAGGCTGGAGCAGAAGGTTGCTGACTGGCTGGAATGGAATGTCAAGTGCACTGTGATCTCCACCGGCGGAGGTTTTTTTGCGGTGCCGAACCTGAATCGGATCGGTACTGTGGTGTTTCTCAGGTCAAGTTTCGAGACCATCGTAGATGAAATGGTCAACCACCCCAAGGCGCATAATAAAGATAAAAAAGCGGCCTCTTTTTCAGGACACAGAAAAGGCCAGAAGGCTTTTTGATGAAAGACAGCCTCTTTACAGAGAAAAGGCTGATTTTTCTCTGGAAGAGGCCAGACGTGAGGCCGGCAGGATCAATTCTGATCTGAATATTCTGGAACTGTCAGCCGCAACAGGGCAGGGTATGGATCACTGGTCAGATTACATAAAGGACCGGTGTTGAACGAACCGCCCCGGCAGGGTAATCAACCCGAAACCGCCGCTCTTGTCAGGAGAGCAGAGTGATTCTTTGCATAGATCTACATAGAAATCCGAATAACCGGGCCAGCCAATCGTCACAAGGTTTATCTCAGATGGAGTGATAATCGCAGCTTATCTGCCAGATTCTTTCTTCTTCGCAGTCCAGGCGAATAGCCGTCAACTGCTTGCCCCACAGGCAGCCGCTGTCCAGGCTGATTACATTGCCCTCCCTCAGATAGCCCAAGGTTGACCAGTGACCGAAAATGATGCGCCACTTTGTGCAGCGTCTGCCTGGATACCTAAACCATGGAGTAAGTTTGTGTGGCTGCGATCCCGGCGGACCCTTGTGTTTGAAGTCCAGCTTGCCCTTGGATGTACAGAACCTCATCCTGGTAAGGGCATTGACAATGAAACGGTATCTTTCCCATCCAGTAAGATTTTTCTTCCAGCGCCTGGGTTTTCTGCCGTACATGTTTTTCAGTAAGTCCGCGTAATTATCACTCCGAAGCAGATCCTGCACCTCTTCTGCATAGCGCATGACCTTTTTTCTGGACCATTTTACATAAACCCCTGCATGTACCATTATGGTCCTGATTGAACGGTCTGCATGGCAGAGCGGCAGGCGCCGCAGCCAGTCCAGCAGCTCCTCGCTGTCCGGAGCATTGAGGACAGGAGCAAGTGTATCTCCTGGTTTTTCAGTCTTTACTCCACTGGCCACTGCCAGCAGATGAAGATCGTGGTTGCCCAGCACAGGGCGGGCACATTTCCCCAGTCCGCGAATCAAGCGCAATACTTCAAGAGAGTCCGGTCCCCGGTTGACCAGGTCGCCAGCGAACCAGACTTCGTCGGTTTCCGGATCAAACTTGATGATGTCCAGCAGGTGCTGCAGGGGGGGCAGGTATCCCTGAACATCTCCGATAGCATAGATAGCCATTTAATATCCAGTCCGTGTCTGTGCGGAAATGGTCTTTCCGCTGTTTTCTATGTTGTGCAGAAACGGTGCTCAAAATATCAACCACATGTCAGCACTCTTTCTTCAGACCCGTTGACCTCCAGTGAAATACTCATTTCCGGACAGGATGGGGTTGAGTCCGCCCCGGGCACAGTTCTCAACCGTGCAGAGCCTTCGGCCTCATGAGGTTTTTTTCCATATGTTTGATCTCGTTGATCCCGGAGATAACTATTTCCGGGTCTGTCTTCAGCTCTTCCATCGGGAGCTTTCCTTCATACTCCAGGTTTGAAAGCAGATGTTTGATGCAGTTCAGCCTGGCCCTTTTCTTGCTGTCCGAACGGATTATGGTCCAAGGAGAGATCGTGCGGTTGGTCTCGTTGAGCATCTGGAACTTTGCAACACTATACGTGGTCCTAGTATTTCTGTGCCAGGTTGTCTACATGCGAAATCTTGTGCTGTTTCAAGGGATCCGTACGCCTTGCGTCGAACCGCCTTTTCTGCTCCTTCTTGGATACGGAAAAGTAGAATTTGAAGAGTTGGATCCCATCCTTGACAAGCATCTCTTCAAAGAGCGGGGCGTCTTTGAGAAAACGCTTGTGCTGCGCATCGGTGCAGAAACCCGTTACAGGTTTCACCATAGCCCTGTTGTACCAGGAACGGTCGAACAGAACGATTTCGCCGGACCGGGGAAATTGTTCTATATACCGTTTCATGTGGAGTTCCGTCTGCTGAGTCTTGCTTGGCTTGCCCAGTGCCACTACCCTGTAATGTTTTTCGTTCATGTATCTGGTCACCCGCCTGATGGTTCCCCCCTTGCCCGAGGCATCCCTGCCGTCAAAGGTGATTATCATCTTTTTGCCGGTTTTTTCCAGGTGCTGCTGCAGCTTGATCAATTCTGCCTGATACGGTTTGAGTTCTTCCTTATTGAGGTATTTCTCCAGAGCTACTTCCAGGATTTTGTCTCTGTCCTTTTTCTTGATGAGTTTCCTTATTTTTTTGCAGCTTTCTCTGTTGCTATCGATTTTTTCGAGGTTTTTACCTATATTGTCCAGGGCTATAGTGATGATTTCCGAGACTCGCTTGTCTGAAGAACTCCTGCAGCGTACGGATTTTTTTTGGTCTTGGTTTCTTTTTTGGATTTTGCAGTCATGGCTCCTCCTCCTGCTGTCATATTGTCGGATACCTCTGAAAAATGTTCTTTTGCCCCGCAGTTATCTTGCACGAAAAAATAATCCTCGAAATATTACCGGTATGTCTGCGGTTATTTTTCTTGTGGGCCTTGTTTCGCAACAAAAATCCTGTTTCTGAAGGCAAACTGCTGCCTCTCTACAAATCAGGCTTACCGTTCGAGATAACTGCCTCAGAAAAAATAAGTCCAGCAATATGCATTATATCTCGAACATTATTGTTTCACACTGCTCAGCGATCGAGCGAAAAACATCTATGTACAGACATCAGACAGCCATTTTTTGATCCTTGTTATATGTCTTCGATTTCCAGCTGTTGATCCTCCGCCATTTTATTATTGGCCTCTACCAGTTTTTCCCGGCTTGAGAGTATGCACGTTGCGCCGCTATCGAGAGTTGGTTTGATTACCTTTTCTACTGCATTAAGAACATCTTCAGCCTTCAGAGACAAAAGTTTCGACCTGAACTGTTTTCTGAATTCAGGTGTTTCACGGTTGATATGTCTGGCCATTGCAAGGCCTACCGCCTGGCCGGGCCTGATGGGCTGGTCCAGGGTCTTTATGGTGCCTATGACTGCCTGCTCTAAACCTGCAGCACTGAGATCCATACTGTTTTCGACATAGCCTGATACTCCGCCGAAGGCATCGAGAGTCTCTTTGATAAAGGGGTCTCGGTAGCTCCAGAAGGAGAATATGGCGTTAAGGGAGTCATACTGGGCTCTTGCCCCGTATGCGCCTCCTTTTACACGTATAGCTTCCCAGAGATAGCTGTAGCTCAGGTGTGAACTCAGCATGAGAAGGGCAGGGGCAAGCGGATGATACGTGCCGACCGCCTTTCCGGCCCGGGCCACGAATGCCACGTCAGCCGGGGCAGCCAGACCTTCTCTCCATATATCCGCAGGCGAAAAACTCGGCAGCCTCTCTTCAGGTCTGCTTTTTGGAAGCCCTGAAGCTATGTCTGATATATATTCTTTTGCCAAGCCGAAATGTTTTTCCTCTCCCACGAAACTTACCTTCAAGCGGTTTCTTGAAAGCATGAAATCCCTTATTTTTGTGAGTTTATGGACAATGTCCTGGCATAACGAGTCAAAATTTCCGGCAAGACGGTCAAATAGTCTAATCTGCGTTATGCCGCCAAGACGTTCCGCTGTAAAGGAATTTACAGAAAGGTTTCTTGCTGCATACAGGGCTGCAAAATGTCCACCGTTGGGGATGAGGCTGCTCCGCCTGGCTACCTGCCCCTGCAGTATTACGTCTCGCAGACGCTCCAGGTCATTGAGGTTGCACTGCACCACCCTCTGGAATACCACATCCAGCATTTCAGGAAGTTTATGGTCCAGGGACCTGGAGGCAACAGAGAAGACCGGCTGAAAGAATTGAGGATCACCGACCAGTCCTCCCACAGAAACGCTGACTCCTATTCCTCCGGTGGACCTGGCCTCCTTTTCGGCCATTACAGCATAATCATCATCTCCCGCCCCCATTTTTGAAAGAGCATCCACATAAACAGGGAGATAGTCTATCAACTCATCGTCGATACCCCTGAGGTCGAACGCAAGATGCAGATAACTCAAGCCGTTTGAAAAGACATTTGTGTAGATGAAGGACACGTTTCCCTCCTCCAGGACCTCGGTATCCATTTCGAACGGATCCGGCGGAACGTCCTCCAAAGAAAGTCTGGGAAGAGTGGCAAGCGCCTCAGGGGGATTGGGAGTGGTCTGAAGGGCGTCGAGTTCAGCGGCCTCTTCGGCTATTTTATCCAGCTCTTCCCTAGACATGGATTTCTTGATCCGAGCCATTTTTTCCCTGAAGGCCTTTTCCTTTCTCATGGAAAGTTCCCTGTCGGGGAGAAACGTGAGTACGGTGTAATGAGGGTTTTCTACTATCAGTTCCTGAAGTTTTCTTTCAAAGAAATCGGGTTCCTCCATATATCGTCTGCGGAGTTCGGCAATATGCTCGTTGAGCCGGAGGTTGCAGAGTGGATCGGCATCGTAGAGCCATGACCGGTACACCCGGTCCATGAGCCTCAGGGGATACATGCCCTGTATTTCCCTGGAGTGGAGTTCGAGACGGTGAAATGCGGCTTCGAGCTTGTCCCTGTCAAGACCGCCTTCCGCCTGTTCGGCGCAGGTATCCAGGATGATTTTAACTATAGCGTCCACCCGGTCGGGCTCGGTCCCCTTCAGGCCCGCGGTGAAAAAAGTGTCTCTCTGGTAATCCGCATAGCCGGAGGTGGTGAGCTCCTTTCCAAGCTTTGAATCGATAAGGGCCTTTCTCAGGGGAGAGGCCGCGTTGCCCAGGAGATAGTAATCCAGAACATGCATGGAAAGAGTTGATATGGCCTCGGTCACGTCGTTGGTCAGAAAGGTCACGGCTGCTGCGGTCTTTTCCGCAGTATCCTCATCAGCCCCTATAGGATACGGAATGGTCTTCTCCATCGGGACAGTCCACCTTGGCTGAGGTGCGATGCCGGTGTCTATTTCTATTTTTCTGAATTCGTTCAGGCAGGTAGAGTCAAGAAAGGCCATGAGTTCTCCGACAGGTATGTTGCCGTAGTGAAATATGAGCGCATTTGACGGATGATACCAAGTCTGGTGGAATCTCACAAACTGATCGTATGTCAGATCCGGAATACAGTCCGGATCACCGCCCGAATCCCGACCGTACGTGTTGTCAGGACATATGCTCCTGCCGGTGTGTCTTGAAATGATTCCATCCAGATCTGAATAGGCTCCTTTCATTTCATTGTAGACAATGCCTTTGATGATCAGCGGGGAATCAATGTTTCCGGGTTCCTGGAAATCGAAATGGTGCCCTTCCTGCTTGAAATGTTCTTCCCTGATCAGAGGATGAAAAACGGCATCGCAGTAAACCCCGGACAGATTGAAGAAATCTTTTTTGTTCATGCTGGCACAGGGATATACTGTCTTATCAGGATAGGTCATGGCATTCAGAAAGGTGGCCAGGCTCCTTTTCAGCAGTTCCACAAAGGGATCCTTGACGGGATATCTGCTGGATCCGCACAGAACTGTATGCTCCAGTATGTGAGGAAGTCCGGTATCGTCCGATGGAGGGGTCCGGAGGGCAAGAGCAAGCAGATTTTCCGGATCATCCGAAAGAATGTGAAGCAGCCTGGCACCACTGCCAACGTGGACGGCCTCGCATGCAATGGCGCGGAGATCCGGCAGAGGAGTGATACCTTTTATTGAAAAGCCGTGAATCATGTCACCGACTGCGGCATCCATATCAGGCAATTCCTGTTTCCTGTTCATTCCTGAGAACTCCTTTCTCTGTCAAAAAGTAATTCCTTGTTCACTGAATTCTCTTTCTATCAAAGCCTGCCAGCCGCGGTTTGCAGCCGGATTGGCGGGACTGGGATGGGAAATACGCCCTGTTTCTCTGCCTGTTCCGGACAGAGCGGTTTTGATCCGTTTTTCCGCAAAAAGGCCGACGCCAATCACACATTCAGGATTGAGGATTTCAATGGTCCTGAGAAGGGCACGGTCACAGATTTCAAACAGAGGCTTTCTGTCCCCTGCCCTTAGCCTGTCCGGCGTGAGGTTTCTTCCGCCTTCTTCCAGAAACAGCAGAGGACAGTAGTTGATCACGAAAAAACTCTGGAAGAAACGTTCCGGGGTCCCGAATCTATGGCTGGCCCACCCCCACAGTCGTCTGCCGCTGACCTCGCTTCTGGTGCAGGAGAAACCCGTGACAGGTTTTGCAGGATGGGTGTTTTCAGGGGTTCCGACAGGAGCGGTTATCTTCATCCAGTCCTGAACCGCATTGATCTCTCCGAACGGGATTCCGGTCTGGGCCATTCCCCAGGGACCGGGATTCATTCCAACAAGAACTATGCGACCTGTCTTGCTACCATAACGTCTGAAATATAGGTCGTATGATTCTCTGGCATACCACAGAGGATTATAGACATATGCAACAGGTGCGCTGAATTGCAGCGACTTGAGGTCTTCTGTGAGGGTGTCCGTAACGGCGGCAAAATTCTTCGGATCTCGATCTACGATAACAGCACCTCCAAATCTTCCCGGGCAAGCTTCGCCAGCATGTTTTCTCCTCCACTGGTGATGGACTGGAAAAGCTCCTGTTTCCTTCGCTGGAGATGGAGCACTTTTTCTTCTACTGTGTCGCAGGTAATGAAACGATATGTGAAAACCTTCTTTTCCTGGCCGATCCTGTGGGTCCTGTCCACCGCCTGGAGTTCGACAGCCGGGTTCCACCAGGGGTCCACCAGGAACACATAGTCTGCCGCCGTGAGATTCAGCCCGAGACCGCCTGCCTTAAGACTGATAAGAAAGAGGCTGATCTCCCGGTTGTGCTGAAAATTATGGACCTTGAATGCGCGTCTGGACTGGGGGGTACTGCCGTCGAGGTATTCATAGGATATGCCTGCAGACTGTACAGCTTTTCTTATAATGGAAAGCATGGAAGTGAACTGGGAAAAGATGAGGGCCTTGTGCCCGCCTGCAACAATCTCTTCGATAAGGAGCATCAGTTTTTCCAGTTTGCCGGATCGGGCCTTGTCTCCTATCAGGGCTGGATGGTTTGCAGCCTGTCTCAGCCGCAGGAGACCTTCGAGGACCTTCATTCGGCTCTTCCCAGCTCCATTTCGGGCAATGGTTACAAGTATGGAGTTCCGGTAATAATCCCTGATCCGGGCGTAAACCTTTGCCTGTTCAGTGGTCATGGAACACCTGATAATGTTTTCCGCCTTTTCCGGGAGGTCTTCTGCCACATTCTTCTTGGTGCGTCTCAGTATAAAAGGGCGGACTATCCGCTTCAGGAATTCGAGCTGCTCTCTGTCTCCCTGTGAGACAGGCCGTACAAACCTTCTTTCAAAATGGGTCCTGGTACCAAGCATGCCTGGATTCAGAAATTCCATCTGTGACCAGAGTTCAGTCAGGCGGTTTTCCAGCGGGGTGCCGGTAAGACACAGCCTGTGTCCGGCTTTCAGAAGGCGAACGGCCTTTGCCGTCTGCGAGTCTGGGTTCTTGATGGTCTGGCTCTCATCAAGGATGACATATTCGAATTCCGTATCCATGAGGCGGGTGATATCCCTTCTCAACAGGCCGTACGAGGTAACGACCAGGTCCGCAGATGAAAAATGCCGGATGAGCGCAGTCCTGCCGGTTCCTGTGTAGGAAATTATTTTTAGGGAGGGCACAAAACGTTCGGCCCCTTCCTGCCAGTTGAACAGCACGGAAGTCGGTGCCACCACCAGAGACGGCCCGGAAGCCTTCTTTTCCAGGGAGACATGCTGCAACCATGCAAGGATCTGTACCGTCTTGCCAAGCCCCATGTCATCGGCCAGGATCCCTCCAAGGCCGAATTTCCTGAGGAATGAAAACCAGCCCAGGGCATCCTGCTGGTAGGGCCTGAGAGTCCCCCTGAATGCGGCCGACGTAGGGATTTTCTCAATCCCCGAAAAGGATTTGAGGCGGTCTCTGAGCTCAGGGAAACCATTGTCCCTGTATTCAACTTTATTATCAATGAGCAGTGAATCGAGCAGCAGGGCCTGGCTGGCAGCAAATCTGATTTTTTCTGTATCTTCCGGGTTTCTTCCGGCTTTTACCCCGGTTTCCAGGTAAGACAGGTTTCTGGCCAGCCACTGCTGGGGCAGGAGCCCGATACTGCCGTCTCCAAGTCTGATAGTCCTGCTGCCTCTCAAGAATGCCCGGACCGCCCGCGGAAGGGAAATAGACTCGCTGCCAAACGAGATCTCTCCTTCCAGGTCGAACCAGTCTATGCCAGATGAAACGGTCATCTTCAGAACCCTGCCGCCCCTCACAGGCCTCCTGCCTTCCCCTTCGACCCTCCATCCTTTTTCCACAAGACTGGTTATGGCAGGAGCAGCATTGGCAGATTCCACCTGGAAAAGCCGTTTTTCTTCTCTGAATCCGGAACAAACGAGTGTCTGGACCATATCCTCTTCAGCAGCCGGATTTCTCTCAACCTGAGTCCATTTATCCACGTCTATTATGGACTGCCTTGGATCAGACCAGTCGATTTCAAACCCTTCGTATTCCAGAAAGAGTGTACCGGTGACGGTGTCGCCAGAGAGATCCAGCACAAGGAGAGGTGTGGGCCGGACATCCGAGATCTTTTTCGGCAACAGCGGTTCGGGAAGTCTGATTTCAGGTTTTCCGGGAAGCGTCATGATACGGGCGTACAGTTTTTTTATGTCTCGTGCAGGAACTTCAGGGGCTCCGGAATCAATCACAGTCTTGACCCACGAAACAGTAGGCCCTTTGAGCCGGTAAAGATGTTCCTGTCGGATTAGGAACAGAGGCGTGGTGTGAAAAAAGAGAGAGATGCTACCGAGCGGCTCTGGATCTCCTGCGGTTGGAAACACTATCCGCGGAAGGATGTTCAGGGTGTCTTTTTCTGCGAGGTGTTCAACCTCAAACAGCAACCCGGCATCCATCGGATCCTCCAGTTTCAACGGGGATGCGACTATGCCCTTGGAATGGTGCCGTACCATGCACCTGCCTGTTTCTGCCAGCAGAGGAAGGAGCAGGTCCATATCCCTGGATTCCAGGCGGAACCTCTCCATGTTCTTTACGTATAATGGAAATGTACTCCGATAACCTTGCGGTTCCCTGTGAGCGACATTGTCAAGGATGGCGATTATGGTCTGGTCTGTCTTTGGAAGGCCGCGGTGTTCCACAGTAGATGCCTGCAGCTTTCTTTTCCTGCCCAGTGCGCCGTCCTTGCGTCTATATCTTTCGACCACTGATATTTCAGCACCCCCGGGTGTTATATCGAGTTCGTAACAAATTAGGAAATTATGAGAGTCATGCTTCCAGGGAGGTGTGCCTATGTCACTCTTCCAGAAAGAATCCGAAAACATGTTTTCCCATCCGGTTTCTCCGCCTTCCGGATCATTTTTGCTGTTTGTTCCATTTCCCGGCGCATATTCACTTTCGGGCAGAGCATATTCTATCGTCCTGAGTGCCGCCCAAATGTGCTTGCACATGTTTCCGGCCTCGAAATAAGGGCATGTGCAGAAAACGGAACAGTCAGTTGTTTTCCGGCTGCTGAAGAGATAGACATGATAGTCTCTCGTTCCGGTTACAACTGCCATTGCCTGTTCACCTGAACAGGAGATGATTTTTACTCTGCCCCGGGCTGCATAATCCTCTCCTCTTTTCCTGACCGCTGGTGTAAAGTCTGATTTCAGCCTGTCAGCCAAAGACTTGGCATGTATTTTTTTAAGAGGGGTCCTTCTTTGTGAAATATGCTTCATTTGTGAAAATATAAACGGGAATCGTCTCTGAATAGGATTTTTCATTATACACTGTTTGCCATCGTATTTGAATCATGAATTTTCATTGTCAGAAAATGATACAGAGAGGTTATGCTCTATATGCCAGAGTGAAAAGATATATGTATGGTTGACGGGTGGATGTTGTTCTCTTAGCCTAACAGGTCAGAAGCACGATACGATGGATGTTGCCGGAGAAACACAATTTCGTGCCGGTTTCGTTGAAGCTGGCTTTTGTATGTGATAAAACGGAGGAAAACAGCCACAGGGGGACCTCTGACCAGAGGCAGAAAAGTCGGCCTATGCATTCAGTGGATTCATTTGACAGGTTCAGCAGACGCGTTGGCGAGACAGCCGCCTTTTTGAGAGAGCGGATTCCATGGATACCGGATGTATGCATAATGCTCGGGACCGGCCTCGGCGGGATTGCGCATGCAACAGATCCGGTCTGGAAATCTGCCTATGGTGACATTCCGGGCTTTCCTGTTTCCACGGCCCCTGAACATGCCGGAGTCCTCATGATCGGCGAGACATGCGGCGCAAGGGTTGCTCTGTTTCAGGGACGTTTTCATTATTACGAAGGCTACACCACGCGTGAACTCACTTTTCCGGTGAGGGTAATGGCCTCACTCGGGGTGCGCACGCTGATAGGATGCAACGCGGCAGGAGGCCTGAATCCCAGTTTTGCTTCCGGTGACCTGATGGTGGTCACCGATCACATCAACTTCATCCCGGACAACCCTCTCAGGGGTCCCAACATGGAAGAATGGGGTTCGAGGTTTCCGGACATGTCCCGGGCCTATTCCGCCGTGCTCAGGGAAAAGATTTGCCATGCAGCCAGAAAAGCCGGCGTTGAACTAAAGGAGGGTGTCTTTGCGGCAGTACCCGGTCCGAGCCTGGAGACGCCGGCCGAGACGAGATTTCTCAGGTCAGCCGGTGCGGATGCAGTGGCAATGTCACTTGTGCCCGAAGTGATAGTGGCAATCCATGCAGGAATGGAGTGCATGGGGATCTCGGTTATTGCAAACGTTAATGATCCGGACGATTTCAGGCCAATTCTTATAGAGGATGTCATCGAACAGGCAGGCAGGGCCCGGAATCGTCTAGAAAAACTGCTGGTAAATTTTCTGAAGGAGTATTTCTGATTGGAACCGGTAGATCTGCTCGTAACCGGTGAATACCTGGTAAGGGATCCGTTTTCACCGGCTCTACGCAATGGAGCTGTGACTGCAAGGGATGGTGTTATCGTGGAAACAGGCACGGCCGAAACCCTTAAGAGGCGTTATCTGCCAGTCGTAACCCTGGACAGACCTGCCGGGCTCATCATACCTGGTCTGATAAACATGCACACTCATGCCCCCATGATCCTCTTCAGGGGACTTGCAGATGACCTTCCGCTCAAAACCTGGCTGGAGGAACATATCTTTCCGGCCGAATCCAGGCTGACTCCGGAGCTGGTTTCCCTGGGTACTGAGCTGGCATGTGCCGAGATGATCAGATGCGGCACCACAGGTTTTGTGGACATGTATCTGTTCGAGGATCAGGTGGCCGGAGCGGTTGATAGGGTGGGCATGAGAGGCTGGCTCGGAGAAGGCGTGTTCGACTTCCCCACGCCTGCATTTCCCGGAGGCATGGAAGCACTCAGGGAGACGGAAAGGCTGATGGACAAGTGGCGGGATCACCCCAGGATCTCCATTACTGTCGATCCTCACACGCCGTATACGTGCAGCAGGGAACTCCTGGAAGAATCCTGCAGGATCGCAGCGGCTAAAGATGCGCTGATAGTAATGCATGTTTCAGAAACGGACTGGGAAGAGGCGGAGATCAGGAAGATTCACGGCGCCTCGCCAGCGCACTACCTGGACACTATTGGCATTCTTTCTTCAAGGTTCCTGGCTGTCCACTGTGTGACGCTGAACAACCGGGACATCTCCCTTTTTGCCGAAAAAAAAGTAAACGTGGTCCACTGCCCTGAGAGCAATCTCAAACTCGGCTCTGGTATAGCTCCGGTTGCGGAGTTTCTGGAAAATGGATTGAGTGTGGGGATCGGAACGGACGGGGCCGCCAGCAATAACGATCTTGACCTCATGAGTGAAATGGACACCTGCGCAAAACTTGCCAAAGGAGTAGGAAAGGATCCAACCCTGGTTTCGGCGCCGGAGGCCCTGGCAATGACCACCTCCATGGCTGCAGAAATCCTTCACAGAGAAGACCTTGGGAGGCTCGTTCCCGGGGCTGCAGCCGATCTGGCGATCCTGGATCTCCACCAGGTACACATGAGGCCGTGTTATAAACCTGTGTCACACATAGTGTACTGCGCCAGGAGCGGGGATGTTCAGGACGTGGTGGTCCATGGAAGGATTCTCATGAAGGACAGGGTGCTGACCACCATCGACGAAGAATCCCTGCTGGAGAAACTTGAAAGGGCTGTCGATGAGATCAGGATGTGACTCGCAGCTCCTGCGGTGTGTGGAGTGATTGTCGGGCCTGCATGATATTAAATTGGTTTCAGACCGCCACACAATCCAATCCATCCCGAAAACAGATCCATCTCCCGACTGCAGATCATTTTTGTTTGATGAATCCGTTTTGACCTCTGGTTTTTTCTGTGATACAGAGAAAACTGCATGAACGCCAAGGACCAAAACCCGCATGTGCCGGGAAGCCGTAATTTTCTCATCAATGCCGCGGCCTTTGTAGTGGTGGTGGCTGGAATGAGCGCCGCCAAGTCTCTGGTGATCCCATTCCTTCTGGCCGCCTTTCTGGCAGTAATATTCTCTCCTTCAATGTTCCTGTTTCGGAAACTGGGGGTGCGGCCCGTGGTGTCAGTCCTGTTCATTGTGGTTCTGATTATTGTTATCGAGATAGCTGTTGCCACTCTCATAGGCACTTCACTGGCGGAGTTTACCCGTTCCCTTCCATCCTATCAGAAAAGACTGCACGAAATGACTGTTGGATTGCTGGACTGGCTGGAAAACAAGGGGATCCATATTACTCATGATGTAATCATGGAGCATATCAATCCGGGAAGAATCATGGCCATGGTTGCAAACATGCTTACCGGTCTTACGGGACTGGTTACAAACTCCTTCATTATCATAATCACATTTGTATTCATCATGCTAGAGACTGCAGGGTTTCTCACAAAGATGAAGGCAATAATGGGCGTCCGCAACACTGCAGACGATCAGTTCGGCGAGATATCCCAAGGGGTCAACCGGTATCTCGCCATAAAGACCTTGACTAGTCTGGCGACAGGCATCTCAGTGGGGCTGCTGCTTGGTGTAATAGGAGTGAGTTATCCCATATTGTGGGGTCTGGTGGCCTTCCTGCTCAACTATGTTCCCACTATAGGATCGATAATCGCAGCTGTCCCTGCTGTAATGCTGGCCCTTGTGCAGCTCGGATGGGGTGCGGCTCTTGCCACTGTGACCGGGTATCTGGTGATAAATATCAGCATCAGTAATATCATTGAGCCCCGGGTCATGGGAACCAGAGTCGGCCTTTCCCCCCTGGTGATCTTCGCATCCATGGCGTTCTGGGGCTGGGTTCTGGGGCCGGTAGGCATGCTTCTTTCCGTACCCCTGACCATGACGTTCAAAATAGCCCTCGCAGGCAATGAAAATACCCAGTGGGTGGCAATCGTTCTGGGCACAGACAGGGATGCGGAAGCCGCTCTGGCCGGGGGTGAGAACCTTCCTGATGAAAACGGACCGGCTGCCTGATCCCGCTGAGTCCGGCTGGTGCAGAGGCTTCAATATCTCAGGTTTTCCACTTTGTGCTTCAGCGGCGAGCCTGTCATGCGCCGGATCGTCTGATCGATCACCAGGATGTCATTGTCGAATGAACCGTGTGTCGCCCTTATCTTTTCTATTTCCCGAATTATTGCGTCTTCTTTCCAGACGGCTGCGGTTGCTACCTGTTCATCTTCCACAATATTCAGGTGCCGCCTGCCCCAGAATTTCTGCCAGCGCTTGAGATGAACCACGGTATTCCTGTTCCAGTATTCACTGTTGCTGAGGGAGTTGTCAAAGACTCTGGCCATACCCAGAAGCGGAGTTTTATGCCAGTCTTCAAGTGCACGGCTCACAAGGTACAGGAGTGATTTTTGGTATGGCCCCACAGTATCATCTCTCTCTCGCTGGTCAGAGAGCAGGTGCATGTGAAGGTCCTTCTTCCGGAGTATTTTCCTTTCAACTGCCCGGATATAGTGTCTGTTTGCAAAATCCACCGAGCATGCAGCGGCATAAAGAGTGCATGTGCCGATCTGGATGCCGTTGCGGGTGCAGTCATTCAGCAGGTAGCCGAGGATAATGGAGCCGGCTGAGTGGCCGACAATATGGATCTCAAGGTCGGGAAAACGTTTTTTCAGGAGGGCAATGGCCCGGACGGTAAGAAATGTGCCCCGGTCATTCCCCATCTTTTTGGCAGATGCAGCGGCATTCTGCTTCATCTGAGACCATATGGGCTTGACTCCCAGGTTCTCAGAAGCAACTTCCAGGGTGCGATCAAGGATGTCCACCCCTTTCTCCTTCGCCTTTTCCAGAACATCCTTAATGCCTTCATATCTGGGGAAAAGGCGTCTTACTGCATCATCCATTATGGAGACAATGCTTTCGAGCAGACCGGTCTTCCAGGTGAGAAAAACAGGATATACTCCGTTCGCCTTGAAATAAGGGGCCAGGGTACGGATCCTGCTTACGGAGTCGCCCTCACTGTTGAGCCCTCCGTGGGCGTAAATGACCATGTGCCTGCGTCCTTCATCACACTGCAGGAACCAGTCAGACGGTCTTTGCAGAACTATGTCCTCAACGGTATCAACGGGTCCGTCGTTCATGACCAGGCGATTGATGACCTTTCCGTCGTTTCCCATCACCACGCTGTGCTGGTATGCCAGCTCTTCGTTCCATGGTATTACGGCAGGATCCTGGTACTGGTGTTGTCTTTTCTGCCTGCGGAACAACCCGAATGTTGCGGGATAGGCCTCATATAGCTGTTTTTCCCGGTCTGCCGAAGATGATACAAAAAAAGTCCTGGAACTGGTCTCGGTGGGTGCCCCAAGAACACATACCCAGGCGTCACTGCCGTTGGCAACCCAGTCGTCATAAGCAAGGACAGCGAATCCGTACAGACCCCAGCCAGGCCCCCAGGAGTTCTGTACGATAAATCCCCTCCGGTTGAAGCCCACCATGGCAAATGCGTGACCGCCCACTGGTTTGAAATCAGACTGCCATGGGATGCGGGGCAGTGTATCGTGGGATACTTTGTCAGCCTTGATTTCCCGGAGATTCCATCCATCGTGGACCCGGGCTGAGACATAAATGGCCCCGACTTCCTGAATAGCGGCCTGCATGTCAGTAACAGAATTTTTTTCTATCCTGAAATAAACGCCCAGAGGCCGCGTTGCCGCATCCTTTTCCCATCCTTCCCGGGTTTGACAAAACGCACCCTGCCTCTTTCATCTTTGTAGGGCCAGAGCTCCTGTCTGCACACCCCGTGTTTGTGCCAGGCCTTGACAGCCCCCCTGCAGCTTGATCCCTGGTAGTCCTCGCCGGGCCATTCATCATAGAACCGTGCCAGGTGATACAGCATTCGCTGGCTCACAGTGGGCGGGAGATCGGATTCCTTCATCCGGCTGCCCACCGGCATTTCCACAACGGCACGGCGCCACAAAAGGTAGTTTATGGTGCCGGCCAGTCCGAAACCTGTGCAGGCCCCCTCCAGGCCCTGATCCAGGACCAGGTTCCTGTACCGGGAAAAGTAGTTCTTCACATATTCAGGCGACGGGAACTCAGGATCTAGGGACCTGAGAGGTGGCGTATAGGTGCGGTCGCGCAGGTCAATCCGGTCAGGTCTGGCATCGAGCTGGTATCTGCCGATATATCTGGTCATAGCTGCCTCCTTGATAGAACAAATAAGACCCCGGCAGTTCGCTATGCAGGAACCACCCGGGCTTGGCGGTGTACAGGAAGAGAAATCCATACAGGCATTTGCCGGTGACAGTGGGAATTCTGTACAGATACTTCTTCATCAAGGTTATCAAACAGTCTGGCAGCATGTCCAGGGCCTGTTTGTGCCAAACTCGTTTTAGAAACTCCCTGGGTACTGCCGCCGACCGAAGT
>DTYO01000320.1 GCA_012961845.1 Thermodesulfobacteriaceae bacterium | reverse complement strand
GGGCGATGAACATCATCAGGAGGTCAACAGACTGCACCATGGCGATTGCTCCGTAAACGGCGAAAATCAGCATAATGAAGTATTCACCCCTGACCAGACAGTTGTTGCGCATATAGCCGATACTCATGAGGGCAGCCAGAATCCCGGCCATGAGTACTATACACGAGATGAATACTGCAAATTTTTCTGTGGAAAAGACATCCAGCAGGATGATTTCATTCAGAGGCCATTGTCTGTAAATGAGATGGAGGAGCACGGCGGTCAATATCATGACCGTAAGGACGCCCATAATGGTAACCTGCGAAGGACTGTCGTCGGCAGAGAGCTTCAGGTCGATGAATATGAGAGCAAGGGAAGCAACTATGAGAATTATCTGTCCGCCTGCTATCTGCCATAACTGGAAGAGGCTAAAGGAAAATCCAAGGTCGCTCATTTCTATTTCTCCTCAGCCGAATGGGAATGTACTGGGTTTGTCAGATTCAATGCCTGGTGTTCCGCGGCAGCCGGACAGGAATGGGTGATGCTTACCTGTCTGATGAACCTGTCCACCGAAAGCTGCATTTTGTTCAGGAAAAAGTTGGGGTACAGACCTATCCAGAATATCAATACGATTAACGGGGCCAGATAGGCGAACTCTCTGAGATTGAGATCGGGCATTTTCCTGTTTTCCGGGTTGGTGACTTCTCCGTAGAAGACACGCTGTACCATCCACAGCATGTATACAGCACCAAGTATCACACCCAGGGAAGCGAGTACAGCAGCCGGCTTGTTTACCTTGAATGTGCCGAGCAGAATAAGAAATTCACTGATAAAGCCGTTGGTGGTGGGAAGGCCGATGGAAGACAGGGTGATTATGAGGAACACCGAAGCATAGACAGGCATTATCCTGGCTATGCCGCCGTAATCTGCAATGAGGCGGGTGTGTCGCCTCTCATACACGATACCTACCAGGAGAAACAGGGCGCTGGTGGAAATACCGTGGTTGACCATCTGGAGGATTGAGCCTTCCACTCCCTGGGGAGTCAGGACATACAGGCCCAGCATACAGTATCCCAGATGCGAAACTGATGAATACGCCACCAGCTTCTTAATGTCCGGCTGCACCATGGCCACAAGAGCCCCGTAAATTATTCCTATTATGGAAAGGACTATGATGGCGGGAGTGAAAAAGGCCGATCCTGCAGGAAACAGGGGCATGGCAAAACGGAGAAATCCATAAGTCCCCATTTTCAGCAGTATGCCCGCCAGGATTACAGACCCGGCAGTAGGGGCTTCCACATGGGCGTCAGGCAGCCATGTATGCAATGGAAACATGGGAACCTTGATTGCGAAAGCAAGGGCAAAGGCTGCGAAGAAGAGTATTTCAAACCGGCCGGGAAGACTGGTGCCGTACAGGGAGAGAAGATCGAATGTTATTTTTCCCGTATCCTGCTGGTGGAAATATACCAGACCGATCATGCAGACCAGCATCAGCAGGGAACCCACCGCAGTATAGAGGAAGAATTTTATGGCGGCATATATCCTTCTTTCACCTCCCCACACTCCTATGATGAGATACATGGGAATCAGCATGATTTCCCAGAACACATAGAACAGAAACAGGTCGAGTGCGACAAATGTCCCCAGCATGGCTGTCTCCAGCACCAGCATGGCGATTTGAAATTCCTTGACCCGTCTGGTGATGGCAGACCATGTGGAAAGAATGGTAATGGGAGTAAGAAGGGTTGTGAGAATGACAAGCCAGAACGAGAGACCGTCCAACCCCACATGGTAACTGATTCCATAGCCAGGTATC
>DTYO01000319.1 GCA_012961845.1 Thermodesulfobacteriaceae bacterium | reverse complement strand
TAAACTTGTGCCATGTCGTTTAAAAAAGGTTCTTAGATTGGGAACACGGCGATGATCTATATTTTTTATCAGTTCGTTTTAAACCCCATCTTTTATCCCTACCAGTGTATTCGTTTCATATATTTTTCATCCACGCCTAAGAAATCAATGGCTGAGGCAATAATAGCATTGGTGAAAATATATGAATTGATCTCAGAGATCGATGGACGCATCTGGTTCATTTTTGTAGTTGTGATCTTATTAGGTGTTAGGTCGTGAAAAATAGTCATATCTCCTTTCTCCACAGGTATGAAAATGATATTGTCTTCATATCCCCATTTTTCCATTAGTTCAACCATCCTGGAACTTTTATTTACAGTAATAGGGAACACATCCACTCCCTTGTTGCGGGCTTTCTTCATCCCTTCCAGTATCTCCCTGGTATTGCCGCTTCCACTTACGGGAATATATACGTCTCCCCTGACAAAACTGGGCGTTGTGGCATCACCCTTGATGTAGACATGCTGGCCCAGGTGTGTTAAACGCATTCCAAAAGCTTTGGCCACGAATCCGGAGCGTCCCACACCGTCCACAATATAGTGGCCACGACGGTTAAGCAGTTTATCGATCCATGACTGCAGGTATTTTTTATTTATTTTCCGAAGCAACCTGGCATTGCTGAGGTAATGCTCAATCTGCTGATAATATAAACTGACATCATTACCGTCCAGGGCAGGCAGTATGCTGTTTAGCATAGTACATAGTTTAAGTTCAAACTCAGAACCCATGACTGCCAGTTCACTGGGCTTTTCCAGTTTAATATCTTCGATCAGGAAGATAAAACCGTTGTGTGAAGTAACTTTTATATAGGCAGGAGAGTCGGTTTTTGCAGTGATAAGTATCTCCTTCGCACCGAGGTGGTGGGCATCTTCAAGATAGTTAATAACACTTTCAGTGCTTCCTGAGCCCGATGCAGATAATACCATATTGGACCTGTCAGGATCAAAATAACGCCTGATGGGATCGTCTAAGGTGGCAGGGAAAAGCTGTTCATATTTCAATAGCTGGTGGAGAAAATCGTATAAGGCCAGTGCACTTCTGCCCTCACCGATACCGTATATAACCTTTTGTTTTGTATCGGGCTGAAAAATGAAGTCTCTTAAGACTTCTATTAGTCCGTCTATCTCTTCCTCTGGGATATACTTGAGTTGCTCAAGAAATTGGAGCTGTAAATCAATTGAATCATAGAATTTTTCAGTGGAAATCATGTCCTGTGCTTCACCGGATTATATATTCATTCTGTATATAGTAGCGTTATCACATAATATAATAATGTTTATGAGTGGTAAGCCCACTGAGAAATTGATGAACATTTCAGATCACCCTAAAGTACGTTTAAGGGATTTTATTATCACCAGAGACGGGTGGATATTCTCATCAGTAGATTACCACCATCCCGATGGTGTCAGGGGTGTGCTCCGCTATGTACCCGACCCGGAAGGCGAACGTACAGACGGCAACAGGAATTACCGGAAATTTGATTTTGACGAGGCTTACGAGTACATGGACATCCATAAACCTGAGTGGGTGCAGGACGTCCACATAATACCCTGGGACCAGGTCGGGCAAATATTGAGCCCGTCGGACCGCCTGGCACAGATATGGCGCTCGGATACAAGAATTGAAGAGATTACCAGTACTCTGCTTGCAGCCGGGATTCCCATGGACAGTATGGGAGTAACAGGATCGTTTCTGCCCGGGCTGCAGATACGCGGTTCAGATATTGATTTTGTGGTATACGGTCCACGGTGGTTCACGGCCAGGGATATTATATCAAATGCAAAGGACGATCCCGACTGCAGCATCGAGCACCTGGATGAGGATATGTGGGAGCGTATCTACAATAAACGAATTCCTGAGACCGATTTTGCGGAGTTCAAGCTCCATGAACTGAGAAAAGGTAACAGGGGGATGGTTGGAGACACGTATTTCGACCTATTGTTTGTCAGGGACTGGGACCAGATCAATGAGCCAACGGGCTGGGGCACTGACCTGGGGCACGAGACCATAGAGGCTGTGGTAACGGATGCCGGACTGGCATTTGACAGCCCCTCGGTCTATAAGGTGGACCATCCCAGGATCCGGTATGTGCTGTCCTATACTCATACCTATGCAGGGCAGGCACTGGCAGGTGAGGTCATAGAGGCCAGGGGTATGGTTGAAGAGGTGAATGGTCAGAAGCGGCTGGTTGTAGGTACCAGCAGGGAGCCTAAAGGTGAATGGATCCGCTCGCTTACGCTGCTTGGGTCGATTGGATAATGATATGGTAAATACTGTATCTACAAATGTAGATCTTCAACTTAAGGATTTATTGTTTGGTGTAAATGGCGGTCTAAAATTTCTCAACCTTCTATGGATTTGGTAATTCCAATAATCACAGTAAAAACAAATTCGTGAAACGAATTTATGCTGTGGATGTATAGTCCCGAAAAGATTTCGCATCAGATTTTACCCCAAAATATTTGTTCAGAGCGTGAAGCTGAACAAAAGAAAAATTCGTTACATAATTAACCATAAAAAGAAAGGAGAATCATGTGCGATAATCGCTAAAGATATCAAAATATCAACGAGAAGAGTTGAACAGATCTGGAAAGAATACTATGAGACTGGAGAAGAACCAATAGTCGGGAAGAATCTTGGTCGACCAAAGAAACCCCCTATTCAAGAAGAAGCTGAAATAGTCAAGGAAGCCTTCCACCGCTTTAAGTTCGGAGCAAGAATGCTTGAACCCATCATTGAAGGATTCT
>DTYO01000318.1 GCA_012961845.1 Thermodesulfobacteriaceae bacterium | reverse complement strand
TGGAAGGTATGAGCATTATCACTTTTATAGCTCCGAACATCAAAAGCCATGAATATGAGTGGTTTGCCTCACGTATCGGGGAAAAATTCAATAGTGGTCCGACCGCCAGATCCGTCAGGGCCTATGAGGCAGTTCAGGTTATAGCCCAGGCCATGAAAAAATGTCCATGGCCTGTCTGTGCATCCGATCTGAAAGAGGCACTTACGGATACGGAGTTTGAGACCTTGATAGGCAAAATTTTTCTGGATGAGTATGGTGACGTTGTCAGACCTATCTATGAGGTTGTGATAGAAAATGGAGAGTTCCATAACAGGGGCGAACTGACAGCAGACTGAATGAATATCTTTTTTTCAGAACCCGGATATCTTACCGCAAAGATCAGGACAGTGCTGATTCTTTGCGCTCTATTGTGCTATGTCGTCATATTGAGCATAAGTGTTTTCTGTGCGAGCCGGGAGATTAAAGGTAATCTTTCTGATGTCATGATAAGTGCAGCCCGGATCAGCAGAGCGATTATAAATGACGATATACACAGGTACAGGAATATTGAAGAGATGCTCGCCGGTATTCCATGGGAAGACGGAGAAGAAATCAGAGGATATCTGCAGGGGAAAATATCTTTTCTTGAGCCGGGAGATTGCGCTTACATCCTCAATGCACGTGGGATCGTTGTTTCAGCTACCAGAGAGTACGAAGACATGATCGGCCTTGATTTTTCCCGCCTGGAATATGTGCAGGCCGGAGTCCAGGTGTCCGGGGTGCATCAGTCTCTGATCAATAACAACCCGGTAGTCACTCTGCAGTATGTAATGCCCGGCGGCAGACGCCTGATGATGGAAAAAGATCTCACTGCCATACCTGAGAAACTGGAACAGTTGAGTGTGGCAGGCCTGATAGGCAAGGCCTTTCTTTTTATCCTTGCAGGTGACGGCACAGTGATATTTCATCCGGAAAAAGAGCTGGTAGCCAGCCGTTACAATCTCGGTCTCAATATTCACGCAGTCAGTCAGCCTGACAGGAAAGGAATTTTTATATTCGAATGTAATGGCCGGAAGTTTCTTGGATACAGGGAAACCTTGAACCTTCCTTTTAACTGGACGTTTTACGCGGCATTGCCATACAGTGCCTACCAGGATTACGTAATCAGAAAACTGAGCCTGCAATCCGTTCTTTTGGCCGTAGTCCTGCTGGTAATGCTTGGGTTCATTCAGTTTTTGCTGGAACGCAGGTTTTCCCGGCCGATCAATCGTCTTGCCAACAGCCTGTCGCGGCTTGAACCTGATGAAACACGGGAACTATCTCTTCCTGATCCAGACAGGAATACAGTAGAACTTCTCCAGATAACTGACGCTGTGAACCGGCTGCTGGAGAATGTCAGGATTGCAAATGTCAGGATGATTGAAAAGGAACATGAGCTCAAGTCTATCCTGGACCATTCCCCGGCCATGATCCATCTAAAGGATTCAGAAGGGCGTTACAGGCTGACAAACAGAAGATACAGAGATTTTTTCGGGCTGAACAACGTGGATATTGCAGGAAAGACTCCACAAGATATCTTTCCTGAAGAAGTGGCGCAACAACAGTGTGCAAACGATCGGAAAGTGATTGAGAAGAAGACTCCAGTTCAGTACGATGAAGATGTCAGTAACGAGGATGGTCTTCATGTGTTTCTCTCTGTCAAGTTTCCTCTGTTTGATTCCGCAGGCAATGCAGTGGGGGTGTGCGGGATTTCCACTGATATTTCCGACAGGAAAAGAATGGAGGATATGCTGCAGAAGAGCGAAAAGCGGTACAGGAATATTTTTAACATGGTACCTGCCTCAATATGGGAAGAGGACGTGTCTGAAGTCCTGTCTGACATCGATGAACTCAAGTCTCAGGGAGTAGAAGATATCGGCGCATATCTGGATGAACATCCGGAATTTGTTCAGGATGCGGTGAGAAAAGTGAGGATACTGGATGTCAATAGAGAAACATTGAGGATGTATGGTGCCAAAACAAAAGATGAACTGCTGGGTTCCTTTGAAAAAATATTTGCCCCTGAGAGCCTTGAGGTCTTCAAGAAGATAATCGTTGCTATGTCGCAGGGAGATGCCGAATTCTGCAGCGAGGCAGTCAATCAGACACTGCAGCAGGAAAAGATCGATATCTTTCTTTCTATCGCTCTATCTGCGGAAGAGATTGCAGAGAGGAAAATTCTTCTCACCATCATGGACATAACCAAGAGGAAGCAGGCAGAGCAAGCCCTGCTGAGGGAGAAGGAGCTGCTGTCGGTTACTCTCCAGAGTATCGGAGATGGTGTCATAACCACGGACATTGATGGCAGAATAGTCATCATGAGCCGGATGGCGCAGGAAATAACCGGATGGTCAGAGGAAGATGCCAGGGGCAGGCCTCTTACCGATGTATATCATAAGATCGACTCGCTTTCCCGCAACAGGCGCGACGTCCCCATAGACAAGATACTTGAGACAGGACAGATTGGAGACCTGAGTAGAAATTCCATTCTAGTCGCCAGAAATGGTGCAGAGAAGATTGTCATAGATTCCGGAGCTCCTATCAGGGATGTGGACGGCGAAGTGGTAGGTCTGGTTCTGGTATTCCGGGATGTAACTAACCAGGTCAAACTGGAAGAGGAGGCCTGGAAGGTTGAAAAACTTGAATCCCTTGGTGTTCTTGCAGGTGGTATAGCGCATGATTTCAACAACCTGCTTACTGCCATACAGGGCAACATATCCCTGGCCAAAATGTTTTCAGGTTCGGATTCTAGGGCACTTGTCAGACTGAAGGCTGCGGAAAAAGCCGCTCAACGGGCAAGAGATCTTACTCAGCAGCTGATGACATTTGCCAGGGGCGGCGCTCCTGTCACTGAAACAGTCAGCCTCGTAGACATAATTCGTGATTCAGTCGATTTCGTGCTCAGGGGATCCAAGACAAAGTGTGAAGTGGACATTCCTGAAGATCTCTGGCCGGTTGAAGTCGATCCCGGACAGATGAATCAGGTATTCAACAATCTCCTGATCAACGCAGATCAATCCATGCCGGAAGGAGGCGTTGTTAGAGTTGTCGGGACCAATGTGAGGGTGGAGCCTGATGACGATCTTCCACTTGATCCTGGCAAATATGTAAAGATATCCATCGAAGATCAAGGTATAGGCATATCAAAAAAGTATTTGCACAAGATCTTTGATCCATATTTTACCACAAAACAGAAGGGGAGCGGGCTCGGCCTTGCGAGCTGCCATTCCATAATCAAACGTCACAACGGATTCCTGACCCTTGAATCTCAGGTGTCCAAGGGGACAATCTTTTATATTTATCTTCCTGCATCAGTCAGGAAAACAGCCGGGGCAAATGACTCCGGGGCGGAACTGATCAAGGGGCAGGGCAGGGTCCTTGTCATGGATGACGAAGATATGGTCAGGGAGCTTGCCGGGGAGACCCTCCAGTTGTTGGGATATGAGCCCGGTTTTGCACGGGACGGCAAAGAGGCTGTAGATCTGTACAGGGAATCCATGGAGGTGGACAAGAAGTTTTCAGCCGTGATAATGGATCTGACTATTCCGGGTGGAATGGGAGGCTATGAAGCTGTTGGTGAAATTCTCAAGGTTGATCCCGACGCCAGAGTCATAGTATCAAGTGGATATGCCCAGGCTCCCATAATGTCTGATTACCGGAAATACGGTTTTATGGGCGTACTTGCCAAACCTTACAGGGCAGAAAAAATGGCGCGTGTCCTTGCTGAAGTCTGTTCAGACTGATTCCT
The DNA here is from genome assembly GCA_012961845.1 of Thermodesulfobacteriaceae bacterium. Classification (GTDB taxonomy): domain Bacteria; phylum Desulfobacterota; class Dissulfuribacteria; order Dissulfuribacterales; family UBA3076; genus DTYO01. Next base: position 23,963 of record DTYO01000318.1, on the reverse strand, counting down.
GGGTAACTTTAAAGTTTTTTCTCACTGACATGCCTGAAGTTTTTTTATGTGTCCTGTCCCGTAATAAAATTCCTGATTTTAGGGGGGCGATCTATACTGACAGGAGGGTGGGTCATGGAACCGCCGCCTGAGGCATCCTTGAATTTTTCGATAAGCTCCCACTGGACGGGTACTATGAACAGGGTGAGTGCAGTAGCCGTAGCAAGGCCTGTGACAAAAGTCGTTGCCATGCTTCCCCACACGATGGAATAGCTGGGAATTCCGACGGCCATGGGTAGAAGCCCAAGGGTGGTGGTCATTGTGGTCAGAAGAATGGGCCTAAGTCTTATCTTTATGCCCTGGTAGATGGCCTCCCTTCGGCTCATGCCTGACCGGTGTTTTCTGTTGATGAAATCGATCAGAACCAGAGAGTCGTTGACCACGATTCCTGTAACTCCTACAACGGCTATGAAACTGTTGACTGTAAACAGAGACTGGGTGAAAAGTTTGCCGAAGATCACTCCTATGAGGGAAAAGACAACCGCCGAGAGTATTATCAGTGGCTGGAGATAGGACCTGAACTGGGTTGCCAGAATCACATACATGATCAGTATGGCTATGGCAAAGGCATAAATGAGGGATTTGAAAGAACGTCTGGTTGATTCAAATTCTCCGCCGAAACTCAGAACTGCGCCTGGAAATTCTTCCCTGACAGTCCGGTAATAACTCTTGAGCCTGTCTATTACAAGTGGTGTTGATATGTCTGCTCCAGGCTTGATGTTCGCCGTGATTGTTACGGCCCGTTCACCCTGGTAGCGTGTGAGAAAATCAGGTTCCAGGTTCGTGTAAGTCCTGACCAGGTCTCTCAACCTGATTGGCCCCGATGGATGTTCCATGACGGCAATATCGAGAGCGTCTACCGGATTTCTGAATGACGAAGTGTCCACCATGAGTTTGAGGTCCACTTCTTCGTCTGCCAGTCTGAACCTGCCTGCGATGCGGCCGTCCAGTACGCTGGCTGCAAGCCGGGCCGCAGCCAGTGTTGAAATACCGTATTCATGGGCCCTGTCCTGCCGTATGTCCATATGGAATACCCTGCCCGTAAGGCCCTGGTCGTCCTGGAGGTCAATGAGGTCACCGGAGATCTCCGGATCTGTCTCTAGGAAATGCATGATCTCCCGGGAAAGACCTTTGACTGCGTCCGGGTTTGTGCCCATGATCCTGGCATTGATGTCCCTGCCTGTTGGCGGTCCGTCTTTTTCGGGACGGACCCAGAGGATACAGCCTGATGATGTGAATTTTTCCTCCAGGCGTCTGCGCATGAAATCGAGATGTTTGATCGGGTCGTTTTCAGGAAAGTCGGCAAAATGCTGATGGTCTTTTGCCGGAAGCGTTACTATTACGGTGCCTAGGTTGTTTCCAAAGATCTGCTCGTAGTCTTCATTGATGTAGAAGCCTGCAAAGGCTGCTGCTGAACCGGCCATGCCCGGGCCGCCTTCCATTACGAAGCGGGAGATTTCCTTGAGCTGTTCAGAGACAGCCTCCACAGGAGTGGTGCCGGGGTACCGCAGGTTGATGTAGTAGTATTTGTAATCGTCAGGAAAGAATTTGATTTTTATGAGAGGCATCTTGCCTGTTACTGAAACACCCAGTATGGCTATGGCGATAATGAATGCCGCAGATACGGTTCCGATGCTGATGAAAGGAAACCTGAGTGTAACGGATACTATGCGTACGGTAAGGGCATGGAAGAATTTGAGAATGGTGTTGTCGTGCACTTCTCCGGCGTCAGCAGGAGAGGCCGGGCGGGGCCCAAAATCCAGATAATGAATGGGCAGTATGAACAGGCATTCAAGAAGGGAAGCCAGGATGGCGAATGTGACGGCCCTGGGCACCTGTGCAAAAAATTCTCCTGTGGCACCTGTCATGATCAGCATGGGCAGAAAGGCGGCCACAGTGGTGGATGTGGCAGAGATAACGGGGACCATCACCTCCGAGGTACCGTTGATGATCGAATCTCTCAAGGGGAAACCTTCCTGGCAGTGACGATAAATGTTTTCCACTACCACTATGGCATCATCCACTATGATTCCTGCTACCAGAACGAAACAGAACAGGGTAATTTCATTTAGAGAATTTCCTGTAAAATACATGATCAGCATGGTAACAAGGAAGGAAAACGGGATCCCGAGGGTGGTGAGCCCTGCATTACGTATCCCCATGAAATACCAGAGAATGACAGAAACAAGACAGATGCCCAGCAGCATGTTCCAGCCGAGAGTGGTGACGGAGTCGTTTATGTAGACCGTGGAATCCTGGGTGAGAATAGCGCGTACGCCTTCCTTTTCCAGTATCGGTCTGAATTCCTCAGCAGTTTTCCGCACGTGCTCTGCGATGGTTACAGCATTTCCTTCATCCGTCTTGAGCACCTTCAGGGTAACGCAGTTCTCTCCATTGATAGAAGATATGACAAAAGGATCCCTGTACGACAGTCGTGCATCCCTGATGATGTCGTTTACAGTGACAAAGGATCCGTCCAGATCCTTCCGTATGATGGAGTTGACCACTTCTTCTCTGCTGCGGAATTTTTCATCTACTCGGATAACGTATTCACCTGAGCCGTCAGCAAAATCTCCGGCCGGGAAAAATACATTGGCCCTTCTGAGTGCCTCAGCCGTCTCCTCAAAGGTTATTCCCAGGGCCTTCATCCGGTCTGGATCCAGCACCACGTGGAATTCACGGATAAATTCTCCCGTGAGCTCCACATCGTGGACACCTTCGATCTGCCTGAGGGATACCTGCATGTCTTCGGCCATGAGGCTCAGTGCCCTGTTGCTCCGGTCTCCTGCCAGGTTGACATTTATTACCGGCAGCCAGTCACGGACATCTATATATTTGAAAACAGGGGGGTCTACTTCCGGGGGCAGTTCATCCAGAATGCCCAGCACCTTGAATCTCAATTCCCTGTACAGGAACTGATAGTCGGCATCGTCTATGAATTTAACCAGTATGCTGGAACGTTCTCTGTAGGATTTGGATCGGATAAATTCAACGTCTTCCAGGTCTTCCAGGGCTTCTTCGATCTTGGTTGTTATCAAAGTTTCCACGTCCGTGGAAGATGCCCCCGGATAGTACGTGCTGATCAGAACCTTACCCATTTCCACATTAGGATATCTCTCCAGGGGAAGGTTGAAGAAGCAGAAGGCGCCAGCCACCATGAGAAGTACAAAGATGAGGTTGAAAAACACTGTATGACCAAGGGTGAAACGTACCAGCGGCCTCATATGTTACCTGGGGGGATGCAGATAGAATTTTTCGCCTGGTCTGATATCAGGTGACGTAATCCTCACAGTTTCCTGATCAGGTCCGTCGCCGAGGATCAATACCCTTACCTTCCGGCCGCTTTTTCTGACCAGCCAGAAGTCTTCGTAGCGCTGTTCCAAGGCGGTTTTCGGCGCCAGGACAGCGCCGGACCTGTCCGGCAGGCTGATCGTGAGGCGGCACCGGAAGCCTCCCCTCATCACAGGCATGCCTTCGGAGACTGCTAGTTCTACATTTATCTTTCGCGTCACTGGGTCAAAGGCAGGTGAAACCCTGAAAATTCGGGCCTTGATCTGTCTGTCTCCCTGGTCGGGCAGCGTGAGAACGATGGAAGGATCCAATTCCATCAACGAATGGTATTCGTCTGGAGAAAGGGCGTAGGGTATGAGGAGTTTTCTGAAGTCTCCGAGGACTGCCGCGGTCTGTCCCGCAGAGATCCATTCACCGGGTTCTATGAATCTTCTTATCACCCTCCAGCCTGAAGGGGCCGGAACAGCCGTGCGTGCCAGTTTTTCCCTGAGAACAGCTTCTTCCACTTCCAGCTCATGAAGCGTATGCCTGGATCGGGTCAGTTCCTGTTCCAGTTTGTCAAGTGCAGAGACTGCGGCTGTCTGTCTCTGGACCAGTGTACGGTATCTGGCTGCCTCCCTGTCGAAATAATCTATTTCAGACATGGCCCTTGCCTGAGATGCCAGGTTTCTCTTGAGATCCAGTTCCAGGAAAGTCGGATCCGTGCGGACAAACACGCTGTTGGCAGGTATGGTGTCCCCCACATCGAAATTGACTTCTGTTACCTTGCCGGAGTGTTCTGATACCAGCTCCATGGTGGCCCTTGCCCGGGTAAAACCTGTCAGCTGCACTGTGCAGGCTGCGGGAAGGGCTGTGAAAAACCTGGGTTCATCCGCAGCCGATACTCCCTGTGAAAATGTGCAGAGACACAGGAGCAAAAGAACGAGTGCTGTAACCGGGCCTGCTGCACGGAGATCTCCGGAGTTTGAAATCAGCGTGAGTATGAAGCGGCCTGCAGATGAGTCTTGCGATCTGGCATGTACGGTGTTTTTCATGAGAAACTCTGGGCAGCAACCCGTTGTTAATTTATATAATAGAAGGGCCGTCTTGCCAAGCATGCATTTGCATATCGGCGTTCTGCTGTACTGTACGGATGAAGTCAGGGTTTTCAAAACAGATGTTTTAAGTTATCGTTTTAAACGAATGTTTAAAACAGGCGGAGGTTATATGAGTGATAGTGATATCGTGAAGAATGATTGTATCCGTATTATCCGGGTTTAACCCTGTTGCGAGCTGCAAGTGACTGAAAGGAATACAAAGGGACGGATACTTGACGCGGCTGAACGGCTGTTTGCCAGGGATGGATTTCATGCCACGTCTCTCAGAAACATTACTAGGGAGGCATCGGTCAATCTGGCGGCGGTAAATTACCACTTCGGCTCCAAGGAGGCCCTCATCAGCGAGGTAATCAGCAGGCGGATGGTTCCCATCAACAGAATGAGGATGGGGCGGCTGCGTGCAGTCATGGCAGAATCTGTAAATCAGCAGGCCAGGCCTGATGTCAGTGAGATCCTCAGCGTTTTTTTCAGACCCACCCTGGTATTTCTGGAGACCAGTTCCCAGGCAAAGGAGTTCGTTACAATAATAGGGCGTGCCATGCCAGAGCCGGACGATACTGTAAGGAATATACTGATAGGTCACCTGGAACCGGTTTTCAGATATCTCCTGGAGATTCTGTGTTTTGCACTGCCTCATGTACCTTACCGCGTCCTGTACTGGCGACTTCAGTTTGCCCTGGGAGCCTTCAGCCATGTCATGCGTACAGCGAGGGATCCAATATTCATGCCTGATGACCTTAAACCTGAGGAAGATATCGGGTCCATTATCGATGTGTTGATACCGTTTCTGACTGCCGGGATGGAGGAGGCAGTCGAATGAAACTATTCGGTACGGGGATAATAATACTGTGTACTGCTCTTACATGGGGCTGCACCGTTCATTCCCCGCAGGTTACCGGGGACCCTGTAGCCATGCCGGACAGGTTTGTGGAGTCTCTGGACGGAACAGGTTTGCAGCAGGACTTTGGCAGATGGTGGGAGCGGTTCGGAGACAACAGACTCAATTCCCTGGTGGATGAGGCGCTGAAAAACAACCATGATCTGGAAAAAGCCTTTGCCCGTTTAAGACAGGCAGAGGCACAGGCCGGAATTGCTTTTTCCCATCGGTTTCCAGCGATCAATCTCCAGGCAGAGGCGGACAGGACGAGAAGGCCGGGGCGCACCAATGACTTTACAGCTGACAATTACGCATTTTCTGCTGCAGCCAGCTATGAGATTGATTTCTGGAACAAGTTCAAGTCAGGAAGCGAGGCAGGCAGACTCAGGTTTCAGGCTGCAGGAGAAGACATGAAAACCCTGTACGTAGGCCTCACAGCCGAAATCGTTGATCTCTATTTTTTCTCAGTGGAGCAGAGGGCTCAGCTCAATCTGGTGGATGCCATCATTGCCTCCGAAATAGATACCCTGGAGAGAGTGGAAAGGCGTTATCTTGAAGGCTTGGTGCCGGCAGTGGATGTCTACCAGAGCAGACAGAGTGCAGAACAGACCATTTCCAGGCGCCCAGTTTATGAAGCCGCTCTTTCCCGGGTGAATCATGCCATATCAGTGCTGCTGGGAAGGTTTCCGGATGATGATATTACAGGTAGGAGGGCCGATATCCCCGAAATAGAAGACAAACTGCCGCATTGTCTGCCATCTGAGCTCCTAAAAAGACGGCCGGACATCCAATCGGCTATTCTGAGGCTGAAGGCCAGGGATTTTGATGTAGCCGTCGCAGTCGCAGACAGATTTCCATCATTCAATCTGGCTGCCCTGCTGGGGAGAAGTCAGATAGATTCCATCCTTGGGCTTACTACCGGTACTTTCTGGAGCCTTCTCTCAGATGCAACCATGCCTCTGTTTGATGCAGGCAGGAGAAAGGCAGATATAGAAAGAGCGCAGGCCCTTCTTCAGGAAGATCTTGCCGGATATAAAAAGACTGTCCTCAGGTCGGTCATGGAGGTGGAGGATGCCCTGTCTAATACACGAAATACCAGCCGCAGAGTTGATTTACTGAAGAACTGGGTACTGTCTGCTTCTGAGGGGCTCAGGCTCGCGGAAGCAAGGTATTTCTGGGGTCTGACGGATTATATTCCGGTTCTTGCAGCACAGAAAACATATCTCGAGGCGCAGAGCCAGCTGATAGCTGCCAGGAGACAGGAAGTTTCCAACTTTATATCTCTGATGCGCGCCCTTGGCGGAGACTGGATGGATGAAGATTTGCAGATCCGAAAGGAGCTTGGATACTAGATGATCCGAAAGGATATATTTCTGAAAATCGTTTTACCTGTATTGATCACAGCTGCCGGCTTCCTGGTCATGAAATATCTTGAAATCAACAGGTCCGAACCAGGAAAAACTGAAAGGGAAAATCTGGGGGCGCTGGTTAGGGTTTTCCGCGTGACGAGGCAGGATGTCCCCGTTACCATAACAGGTACCGGCACCGTGAGACCCAGGACTCAGGTAACCCTTACCACGGAGGTCACCGGCAAAGTGACATGGGTCTCTGCGCACCTGATTCCAGGCGGCTTTTTCAGAAAAGGCGAACCTATGTTCCGGATAGAGGACCGGGACTATGAACTTGCCGTAGAGAAGGCCAGAGCCCAGCTTGCCCGGGCGGAACTTGCTCTCATTACGGAGAAGACCAGCGCCGAGATTGCAAGAGAGGAATGGAAGCATATCAGTGGTGACAGAAAGAAAAAGGCCAGTCCACTGGTATTCCACGAACCCCAGCTCAAAGAAGCCAGGGCCAACCTTGCATCTGCCAGGGCAGCCCTTGAACAGGCAGAGATCAACCTTTCCAGAACCAGGGTCAGTGCCCCTTTCAACTGCCTGGTGCGCTCGGAGAATGTCGGGTCCGGCCGTTATGTCAAGCCCGGAAACAGTGTCGCCGAACTGGCTGGAACCGATATGGCCGAAGTGGTGGTTCCGCTGTCGCTTGCTGAACTGCAGTGGCTGGATCTGCCTGGGAAAGGGGAGAGAGGCACAGAGCCGCCGACTCTGGTGAAAAAGAAAATAGGGACCAAACTGCATACATGGGAGGGGAAGGTGGTCCGGACACTAGGAGAAATCGACCCCAGGTCCCGGATGGCCCGGGTAGTTGTCCAGGTCATGGATCCTTATGGTCTTGAAGCTGAGGACAGGGGAATCGATCTCAGCATAGGGATGTTTGTGGAAGTGGAAATCAGCGGCACTCTTCTGAGCGGGGTGATGGTCATACCGAGGAGTGCGTTGAGAAAGGGGTCCACTGTGTGGGTCATGGATGAAGGTCGGAAACTCCGCATAAGGCCGGTAACCTGTATACGAATCGAGAGAGAAGATGCCATTATAAGCAGCGGAATCAGGGAAGGAGATAAGATAGTGCTGACCGAGCTGGCAGGTGCAGTTGACGGCCTGAAACTCCGGGAAACCACGTCAAAGGTGCAGACAAGATGAACGGAGCAATCAAGTGGATGGCTCACAATCATGTGGCTGCAAACCTGGTCATGATGCTGTTCATTGTGGGTGGTCTGGTCATGAGCTTCAGCATCAGGCAGGAGCTGTTTCCGGAAGTGCTGCTGGATATGATTCAGATCAGTGTGGTTTATCCTGGAGCAAGCCCGGAGGAGATCGAAGACGGTATAATCCTCCAGATAGAAGAGCGAATAAGGGGTATCCACGGGATCAAGGAGGTAAAGTCAGTGGCTTCCGAGGGCCGGGGCACAGTTACTGCCGAGATCCTGTCCGGACAGGATGCAGACATTATACTCCAGGACATCAGGAGCGAAGTAGAGCGGATTACGACCTTCCCGAAGGATGCAGAGGAGCCGGTTATCATCAAGCTGGTGAATCGCAGAGAGGTCATTTCCGTTGTGGTGTACGGGGAGATGTCGGAGGAGGCCCTCAGGCAGCAGGCAGAAGCCGTCAGGGACGATCTCCTGGCCTTCCCTCAAATAACTCAGGTTGAACTGGGCGGGGTAAGACCGTATGAAATCTCCATAGAAATATCCGAGGAGAACCTGAGGCGCTACGGACTGACCCTTGAGAAGGTGGCAACGCGAGTGCGCAGGGCATCTCAGGATATCCCCGGCGGTTCCATCAAGGTGCAGGGAGGTGAGATCCTGGTCCGCACCAAGGAAAAACGGTATCGGGGAGAAGAATACGCAGGTATCGTAGTAATAGGGTATCCAGACGGTACAGAAGTCACCCTAGGTGAAATAGGGGATGTCCGAGATACATTCAGGGAGACCGATCAGTTTGCCCGTTTTGACGGTATGCCTGCCGCCATGGTGTCCGTATTCAGGGTGGGGGAGCAGAAACCCATCCAGATTTCAGAGATGGTAAGGGGCTACATAGAGCAGAGAAGGAAGACTATCCCTTCTTCGGTCAAGCTGGCTGTGTGGAATGACAGGTCGGAATATCTCAGCAGCCGTATGGGCCTGCTCAAGAAAAACGCCGTGATCGGGCTTGTTCTGGTATTTATCAACCTGAGCCTTTTTCTCCAGATGCGTCTTGCTCTATGGGTGATGTTGGGGATACCGATATCATTTCTGGGTGCTCTGTTCATAATGCCTGCAATAGGTGTATCCATCAATATGATATCGCTCTTTGCATTCATTATGGCCCTGGGAATAGTGGTTGATGATGCAATAGTGGTCGGTGAGAATATTTTCGAACACCGTCAGCGTGGAAAATCGTATTTACAGGCTGCAGTCGACGGGGCAAGGGAGGTTGCCGTACCTGTGGTATTTTCCGTTTTAACTTCGGTGACGGCATTTCTGCCCCTGATGTATATAGCCGGTACCATAGGGAAATTTATCAGAGTAATCCCGTTCGTAGTGATCAGTATCCTGCTTATTTCTTTAATAGAGTCACTCTTTGTGCTGCCCGCCCACCTGAGTTTTGGCAGTCATTCGGTATCTGCCGAAGGGATCTCAGGAAGGTTGGAACAGGTGCGGCAGTGGTTCACCACCAGGCTTGAAGGTTTCATAAGGGGGCCCTATCGCAGGCTGCTCGAAGTCAGTCTTGAATTCCGTTATGCTACAGTGGCTGTGGCTGTGGCTGTAATGCTGATTAGCGTGGGGATTCTCAAGGGAGGTATAATCAAATTCAGGTTCATGCCGGCGGTGGAAGGCAATACTGTAAGGGTTGAATTGCGCATGCCAAGGGGCACTACAGTCGAGACCACTGATAAGATCACCAGGCACATAATGGAAAAGGGTGTGGAGACTGTAGAGCAGATAGACAGGGAGGCCGGAGGCCATGGATCCATACTTAGGCACATGTATACGGTTGTAGGCGGAACCATAGCAAAGGGAGGTCCAGGGAGCACCGGTCAGACTGCTTCTGCTTCATATCTGGCCAACATAGGCATGTTTCTCGTCCCCAGTGAGGAGAGATCTGTCCCGGCTCTGGAAGTTTCGCATCGGTGGCGGGCCAACGTGGGGGAAATACCAGGTGTCGAGGCCCTGGTTTTCAAATCCAGTATGGTCCACATGGGTGAGAATATAGATGTCCGGCTGGCCCACAAGACCGGGATCCTGGATGCTGCTGCAGAAACTCTCAAGGCCGTCCTGGCCGGTTATGACGGGGTAACGGACATTGTGGACAACCGGCCCGCAGGAAAGAGGGAACTGAAGATCAGGCTCAAGCCTGCTGCGCGTACCATGGGAATTACAGAGGAGGACCTGGGCCGTCAGGTGCGAAGTGCATTTTACGGCGCTGAAGCGCTGAGATTTCAGCGCGGCAGAGATGAGATAAAAGTCATGGTCAGGTATCCCGAAGAATTCCGGAAGAGTATGACAGGATTCGACAATCTGAGGATTCATACACCTGACGGTGGTGAAATGCCGCTCTCCGAAGCGGCTTATATAGAACTGGGCCGGGGGTTCAGCGAAATCAACCGTGCGGAACAGAAAAGAGTGATCAACGTAACTGCCTCAGTGGACAACACCGAGGCCAATGCAGAGGAAATCATCGCTGAACTGAAAAAAAACGTTCTTCCACAGATGTTAAAAGATTATCCAGGACTCTCATATGATATGGAGGGCGAGGAAAAGGAAAGAAAAGAATCCATGACCAGCATGATGAGGGGATTTTCTATGGCGTTGTTCGGCATATATGCACTGCTTGCCATTCCATTTCGCAGTTACAGCCAGCCTCTGCTGATCATGGTGGCGATTCCGTTCGGTGTGATAGGGGCCATTGCCGGACATCTGATAATGAGGTTTGATCTCAGCATTCTGAGCGTTTTTGGAATAGTCGCCCTTTCCGGCGTGGTGGTCAATGATTCCCTGCTTCTCATAGATCAGGTCAACAGGAATCGGATGGATGGCCGCGGTCTGATGCAGGCGCTCATGGATGCGGGCCAGAGAAGGTTCAGACCCATTCTGCTCACCTCGTTTACCACATACTTCGGTCTTGCTCCCATGATCTTTGAAAGGAGCGTACAGGCCCAGTTCCTGATCCCCATGGCAATCAGTCTGGGCTACGGAATCCTTTTTGCCACAGGGATAACCCTGCTGCTGATTCCGAGTCTCTACCATGTCCTCGAAGATGTCAAGGCAGTGTATAGGAGATGCTGTTCATAGACAGTCTGATGAGGAAATTACCACCGTCGAGTCTCCGCCGCGTCTTGGATCTCCCGCGCCGTATTTACCGGGAATTACCGCATTTACGCCACCGAAATAGACATCTGCCTTCTGCCAGATGTTGACTTCACAGTGCTTTTCCAGGGCCTCGATGGCGGTGTCCGGAAGGCCGGGTTCGGCTTGGAGCACGCTCCCGTCCCAGTGAATCCTGGAGGCGTGGATGGCATCGTTCAGACCCAGTCTGAAATCCGAGATATTGCTGACAACCTGCATGATCGCAGTCCTGATCCGTTTGCTGCCGCCGCTTCCAAGGACAAGCTCCACAGTGCCGTCTCTCAACAGTATGGAAGGGCTCATCATGGAGGCTACCCTGTGGCCCGGGGGGGTTCCATGAAAGCCCTCCGGATGGAGATCGTCTTCTCCCATCATGTTGTTGAGCATGATGCCTGTTCCAGGGACAATATAACCGGAACCTTCGCCGTTGGAAGTGGTCATGCTGGCCACATTGCCATATGCGTCGGCAATGCTTACGTGGGTGGTGCCCCGGCTGAAAGTCCTGATCTTCCGCCCGGTTTTTTCAAGCCAGTCCGGTGGCAGGTCTTCCGGGCAGTGGCACCCCTGTTCTCTGATGTTCTCGATCTCAGACATTACGGAAAAAAGGGTGAGCATGTGTTCAGGGGACTGAAAAGCAAGTTTTCCCAAGGATGCCTGTTCCATGAGTTTGAGGGCAAGCCCGATGAGAGGGCCTCCGAACGACGGGAAGGTGTTGGTAAGCAGAATGCGGTCTCGGTAGTGAACCCGGAACGGACGCCTCTCTATTACAGAATACGACTTGAGGTCTTCTTCTGTGAGCAGCCCCTGACCTTTTATCATGTCTGCAGCTATCCTTGCTGCAATTTCTCCTTGGTAGAAACTGAAGCCTCTATCTTCTGAAATGTTTTCCAGGAATTCAGCCAATTCGGGATTGGTGTAGATATCTCCTTTTCTCAGCAGCTTTTCTCCGGGAGCGAAGAGGTCGGAGGCCTGAGGCGTAAGGGTCATTATTGGCCTGAGCATGTGGAGAAAATACGCCTGGTGGTAATTCATGGGGACGCCGTGTCTTGCATAGCCTGCCGCAGGTGCTACTACCTCCTTGAGCGGGAGAGAACCCAGCTTTTCATGGACGTGGAGAAAGCCTTTGAGGTTTCCTGGGACTGCTGCCGAACCGAGACCCACATTGAATACCTGATCCGAACCCGGGAAACGGATTGTGACGGGGAAGAAGTGAGGCTCCAGGCTCTCAACGGGAAGGCCGCTTCCTGGGGTATCCACGAAGAAATCAAACAAGGTCTCCATACCGTCTAGAGTAAGTGCAAGAAGAAATCCGCCTCCGCCCAGGCTGGTCAGTGTGGGTTCTGCTACCGACCCGGCAAAGCCTGCGGCAACCGCCGCGTCGAAGGCATTGCCACCTTTTTTCAGTATTTCCGCAGCGGCCCTGGTGACCAGAGGATGGCCGCTGGCCACAACCGCCCTGTTCCCGTGGTTCACTGCCAGAATCCCTCCCTGATCTTCTCTATTATCTCCTTGAATGTCTTGTTGTCTGAATACAGTTTTTTCTGTCTGTGTGAGCTGGTGCCGGTTTCGAGAATCCGCCTGACAGGGGCCATATACCGGGTGTTCCCCAGATCACGGGCAGCCGGACCCAGCATGTCCAGGAGTTCCAGTACAGATTGGTAAAATGTACAGCGTCTGGCAGTATAGGGGTCCACATAGTATCCTGACAGGCCGTGGCGGGTGGCCTGCCATTTATTGTTGTTGAGTATGACAAGATTCTGGGTTTTCCTGAAAACCAGCCTGGACAGATGATAGACGAGATTGTGAATAAGTACGGTGACTGCCAGTATCTCGTCAAATCTTGATGGCAGATCACAGATTCGGACCTCAACAGTTCCGAAATCGGGATGAGGCCTCACATCCCACCACAGATCTCTCGTGCCTGAAATTATTCTGGCATTCAGAAGGATCTCCACCAGGTTGTGGTAATTCTTCCAGCTCTTGAGGGCGTCGGGCATTCCAGCCCTTGGCAGAGATGCGAAGAGCTTGGAGCGATAGGAATAGAGCCCTGAATCACTTCCTTCAAAAAAAGGAGATGATGTGGTAAGCGCCAGCAGGATGGGGAGGTACCTGCGAATGCCGTCACACACTCTGATGGCCGTCTCACCGTCGGCAAGGCCGACATGAACATGGAGTCCTTGGGTTATCAGGCGTCTTCCCACCATCTGGAGCTCTTCCATGATCTTCCTGTAACGCCTGCCTTCTGAAAGCCTCTGCTCCTCCGCAATGGCAAAAGGGTGCAGACTTGCGGCATGGATCAGGCAGGAGTTCCGGTCTGCAAGTTCTTCAAGAAGCCTGCACGATTTTATCAAATCGTCCGCCACCTCCTTGACACCTGTACAGATGCCTGTAGTGACTTCCAGCATGGACTGTATGAATTCAGGCTTGAGCCTGTCCTGGTAATCTTCCGGTACTGAGCTCAGAATATCAGTGCTTCTGGGAACCAGATCCAGGTTCTTCCTGTCCAGAAGCTGGAATTCAAGTTCAACCCCGAGTGTGTAGGGATTACTTTTTTGAAATTTAAGTCTTTCCATTGGACGGTATCCACTTCTGGTCTCTTATTGCTTCCATAGCGGATGTCGCCACCCTGGCCATGAATGCGGCCCCTATGGGGAGGACTCTCTCGTCAAAATCGAAAAAGGGGCTGTGGGCTGGTACATTGGGGGAATCTGCTTTTCTGGCGCCGAAACGCACGAAACAGCCTGGCACGTGTCTAAGATAGAAGGAAAAGTCCTCACCTCCAAGGCTGGGATGAGGCTGCGATGCAATGCCTTCGGCCCCAACGGTGAGCCCAGCGGCTTCTCTGGCTATTTCTGCAGCGGCCCTGTCGTTGATTACAGGCGGATAACCCTCAAGTATTTCAATGGAGGTTTCAACCTTGTAAAGTTCTGCCATGGCCTTGACCATTCGCTCTAGGCCGCTGATGATCTGCTGCCTTACATCGGGATGGGTAGCCCTGATGGTGCCCTTTAGCAGGGCCTGCTCGGCTATTACATTATGCGCGCTGCCGCCGTTTATGACGCCGACGGAAACCACACTTGGATAGGCCGGGTTGATCTCCCGGGAGACCAGGGTCTGAATGCTCATGACCAGCAGGCTTGCCACTACGATGCTGTCGGCGGTTTCATGGGGCCGGGCCGCGTGTCCGCCCCGTCCTCTTATCGAGATATGGAACGTATCGGTATATGCACAGATCAGCCCGGGCTGCACGGCTATTTCGCCCACCCTGTAGTGCCGGTCGATGTGACCGCCAAATACGGCCTGAACACCATTCAGAGCTCCGTTTTGAACCATCTGTTCGGCCCCGCCGCATTCTTCTTCCGCAGGCTGGAAAACGAGAACTGCGGTGCCGGGAACATCTGTCCGGCTGAGGATTGCAGCTGCCCCCAAAAGCATGGCAACGTGGCCGTCATGGCCGCAGGCGTGCATCCTGCCGGGATGCTCGGAAGCAAAGCTGAGGCCTGTCTTTTCCTCCACTGGAAGGGCGTCCATGTCTGCCCTCAGTGCAATACAGGGCCCGGTGCCGGGACTGCTTCCGACAAAAGCGACGATCCCTGTCTCTGCAATTCCGGACCTGAACGGAATTCGAAGTTCATCCAGGCTGTCGGCAATGAATTCTGCCGTCCTCTGCTCTTCGAAAGCCAGTTCCGGATATCGATGGATTGTTCTGCGGATTCCTGTCAGCCATTCGCCAAAGGCGCTGCCGGACCAGGGAAAGTTGTCAGTCATTTTATGTATAGGTTCTCGCACTGTCGTTTACCGGGATATCGGAGTCTGAGATTGATATAATACACTGATATAATACAATGTAAGGAGCCAGCCGGAAAGTAACAAGTCTCAGGGCTGGGACGTTTCCGCCTCAATAGGTTTTTGCCTGAATCCAGAAGATGCCCGAGCCATGAGGAAACATCTGTATGTTCCGGGCCTGTAACCGGACGACAACTGTTCAGGCTCACGGCCTCCGAGGTACTTGTGGCAAGGAATGCCGGTCCAGATCAGCGGGGGCCTGAATGTTCAGCTATGGCATCCATCAGTATATGGAGGTTCGTCTTTATTTGATCGAATCCGCGGTCAGGATTCAGGATGAAATCCGGGTCTTGGATGTGGTCACCTTCTTCTTCAAGTTCATTTCCGCAGTTCTTGACCAGGATCTCTATTGACTCCGGGGTAGATTCCAGATGAAACTGGAGGCCGAATATCCGGTTTTCATAGGCAAAGGCCTGGTTTGGACAGGCATGGGAAGAGGCTATGTGGACGGCCCCGCGTGGTATCTCGAACATGTCACTGTGCCAGTGAAAAGCCTCAAATGTCGCAGGCATTTTTCCGAATATGGGTGAGTCCCAGCCAGGTGGAGTCAGGGAGACCGGATACCAGCCGATCTCCTTTACAATATTTTTTCTGACTTCAGCCCCCATGCAGTGTGCAAGAATCTGGGCTCCGAAGCATACTCCAAGAATGACTTTATCTGCTTTGATGGAGGCATCCAGGAACTTTTTTTCTTGTGACAGCCAAGAGTATTCAGCTTCATCATACACCCCCATGGGGCCGCCCATGACCACGAGCCAGTCGAACATGTGTTGTTCCGGCCACGTTTCTGTCCTGAATATTTCGGTAACTGCAAAATCGTGGCCCTTCTCCAGGGCCCACTCTTCTATGCGGGCAGGGCCTTCAAATGGTACGTGTTTGATACAGTGAATTCTCATTGTCCTGAATCCATTCGTACTCACCTGTTACGGGAAATCATACATGTCCGCCCAGAAAGCCGATATCTCCGGCCTCAGCCGGCAGGCGAAAGATCCTGCTGGTCCGGATGCCACTGCCTGAAAAGTTCCCTGGAGGCCAGATCGCGTCTTTCCTCATATGTCTTTCTGACCAACATGGTATCGGCTATGAAATGGTTCATTTCTGGAATGGTAAGGGCCTGAGGACCGTCGCACAGGGCCAGTTCGGGCCTGGGATGGAACTCTATCAGTATCATGTTCGCTCCTGCAATGACCCCTTCTGCTGATGCGTGAAAAATATCCAGTATCCCGTCCGGTGCTTGGTCTTTGGTTCCTACTGAATGGGTGGGATCGATACATACGGGAAGACGCGTGAGCCTCTTTATCACCGGGACATGTGCAAAATCTACCAGGTTTCTGTGCGGAGCGCCAAGTCCTGACTTGATTCCCCTGAGGCAGAAGACAATGTTCCTGTTTCCTTCATTGGCAACATATTCGCAGGCATTGAGAGATTCTTCCAGACTGAGCCCCATTCCCCTCTTGTAGAGAACCGGAAATTCATTCTGTAACCCCACAGCTTTCAGTAGTTCAAAGTTTTGGGCGTTCCTCGTGCCCACCTGGAGCATCACCCCTGTAGGATTGCCTGCCGTTTCCAGCGCCTCCCTGATTTCTTCTATGTGAACAGCCCTTAGTACTTCCATGGCAATGACCTTGATGTCATATTTCCCTGCGAGTTCGAACAGCCAGGGCAGGCATTCCTTCCCGTGTCCTTGGAAGTCATAGGGACTTGTGCGAGGTTTGTAGGCACCCATGCGGGCCGTGGCGATGCCCAGTTTCTTGAGATTGCTGAATATCATCTCCACGTGTTCAAATGTGTCCACTGCACAGAGTCCAATAAATATGTTCAGGGAATCCTGGTTGAAGTTTATACCGTTATAGGTGAATCCGATCTGGTCCAGCTGGCCGCCGTGGCGGCCTATCTGCCTATATTTGTTGGATACCCTTACCACTTTTTCTACACCTGGCATATGGCTGAGCGTTTCGAGGGGTATGTCATGGGTAGGACCGATCAGATAGATTTCTGTCACCTGCCTGCTGGCACCCTTGATGCCTGATGTACGGGTCATCACCTCGGGAAAGCTCTTGAGGAATTCTCTTATCCTGGAAATTTCAGGGCCTTCGGGATCGACATCTTGCTTCATTATGATAATCATGGCTTGTTCCTCTTCAGATAGAGCTGACTGGAAAGATACAAAGCTAATACCACCTGGCAAATCACTGGTCAATGGCCAGTAGAATCCTGAAGCCGTTTCAGTTATAATAAAAATGCATCCTTGTCAGCGGGTGCCTTTCCGGAAATGCGGATTTTTGTTCGAGGTCGATGTGTGATAATAGACCCAGCTGATGTTTTCAGGATGGTTTTTTGCACAGCACAGAGATCCGGCACCACTTGTGAGCAGGCACCAGTGAGTGAAAATAATGGGCTATGCCAGGCAATTGAAAGAAATATATGATCGTGCTTTTCTCAGCAGGCTTAGAGCAGAACTGGAGGAACTGAAAGAAATAGACCTGCGTCTGGAGCAGAAGGACGTACTCGAGAAGGCTACCGGAATGGTAGTAAAGTTCATGGATGCCGATGCCATAGCGCTGCTGCTATGTGATTCTGAATCCCTGGAGCTGACCAGACACGGTGTATGTCGTATAGCCGGGAGCGAAGGGGAACTGTCGGTTTCATTCAGGGGGGCTGTTGCTAAGGAGATCGTCCACAGCGGAAAGAGCGTGGTAATCCCGGACATAAAGAGTCATCCGGACTGGATGTCTTCAAATGTCTCCAGGATCAGGGAATTCAATTCACTGCTGGCTGTTCCTGTCAATGTCCGTTCTATGGCAGGTGACGATTATTCTCAATATGGAATCCTCCAGATCTTCTTCAAGGAACAGCACCGAGATTTTGACGAACTGGAGATCATGCATGCCGAAATCCTGGCCGTACATCTGGGTGAACTTCTCGAAAAAAAGAGACTGCAGGACGCCTACAGGATAAACCTCAGGAAAGAAGAGATACTGGACAGCCTTTTTACTCAGGTCAGTATCAGGGAGGGGGTCAAACTGAAAGACCTGTTCCTGACCTTGATCCGAGAACTGCGTGACTGCCTCAAGGTGACGGGTTGCACCCTGTTCTCCGTTTGTGCCGACAGACGTTTTGTCCGGCTGGAGGCGGCTTATCCCATGGATATTACCTACCATGCGCCGGGATACACGTTTACCGTAAGTCACCATCCTTATTTCAAGGCGATCCTCCAGGAGGAGTCAGGGTACGGCGATTATCCTTACGAGCGAATATGCTCCTCGTACATGCTGATAAAAGATCCCCAGAAAAGCTCTCTTGTCACCCGGGGGTTGAAAGACTTTGCCAGAAAACACAGCATCCATTCAATTCTGATGGTCCCGGTACGGGTGAGAGGGACAATCAGGTTTCTGATGACGTTTTATGTCACAGACATGAAGCCGTCTTTTCTGGAGGAGGAGATAGAACTGCTTACGTTCTTTGGAAAAGAGATCATGAAGGCGTCCCGGCTGGAGATCCTGGATGACGTCATCCACGATTTCAAGAACCCGGCAATCGCAATAATAGGCTTCAGCAAGAGAGCCAGAAAACTGCTGGAATC
Organism: Thermodesulfobacteriaceae bacterium; assembly: GCA_012961845.1. Classification (GTDB taxonomy): domain Bacteria; phylum Desulfobacterota; class Dissulfuribacteria; order Dissulfuribacterales; family UBA3076; genus DTYO01. Next base: position 5,505 of record DTYO01000318.1, on the reverse strand, counting down.
GGAGGATCTGGAGAGCGCGAGGAAGAAGCTCACGTCTTATCTTGATATTGTGCTCAAGGAAACCGCAAGGCTTCAGGATATGGTCCTGACCATGAATGTAACCGGCAGGGAAGAAGTACTAGATCTGAACAAGATAGCCGCCAGCCGGTTCCGGATCAATAAGGAGGCGATCCGCGAGGCTGGACTGTCTGCCATCAGAGTCGAAGCTCCGGTTTTTGAACCGGGCCTGATGGTCTATTGCTCACGTTTCGGACTGGAGCGTGTCCTGGACAATCTGCTGAACAATGCCACAAAAGCGGTTCCTGAGCAGGGAGGAAACCTTTCCATGCGTAGTTACAGGGAAGGCGATTTCGCATGCCTGGAGATCGTAAATGCCGGTGAGATTCCTGCTGATCAGATCGAGCAGGTAAAAAAGGGAGAAGTGAAGGGAAGGGGACTGAACATTATCTACCGTTTTATACAGGCCAATCACGGCGGAGTGGACATCCGGGTGGATTCAGGAAATACGATATTTACCGTCAAGATTCCCATATATCAGGCTGAAGCCTGGCCGCTCTGAACTCTGCGTTCCATGTCTGGTCTGCTGCATTGTCAGGGGCTTGAAGTACCAAAGTACGTCTGTGCCCCATCCCCCCTGCATCTTCGGCTAACTCGCGAACCGAATAATCTGGGTTCAGTGCTGTCCATAAGTGAGGATTTTTTGTTCGAGACCAGGGTCTCAGAAAAATCTGCACACAGATACTTATTCGATATTTCAAGCATTGTTTTTTACACACGACAGAGATCGTCAAAAAGACCATGTCCGGACAGATATGGTTAATCCGTGATGACTTATAACAAAAAACAGCATGATACTAGGAAAGACATAGAAAAAAGTCTGCTGGTACTGGTCAGACATCTGGTGGAGGAGTTGTATCCCGGCAGGAAGGGCAGGGTGAGCCTGTCCATGAAAAGCCGGCTTGATCAGGATCTGGGCCTAGACAGCCTGAGCAGGGCCGAGCTTATTTTCAGGATCGAACAGACATTCAACTGCAGACTGCCGGAGCAGATCATAATAACTGCCGAGACGGTGGAGGATCTCGTGCAGATCGTATCGGGTGTCCGGCCCGGCGGTGAAATCGTACCTTCTCTTTTGAAAACGGAAAAGGTTCCGGGGCAGGCTGCATCAATACCTTTTCAGGTGGAAACACTGGTGGACGTGCTGGATTGGCACGTGAAGACCAGTCCGGACCGACTGCATATCCATTTCTACAGGGAGGACGGCCGGGAAGAGAAAATAACCTATCAGGATCTGAAAACTGAATCAGAAGCCGTGGCAGCCGGGCTCCTGGAGTACGGTCTCAGCCCGGGCCAGACGGTAGCGATCATGCTTCCCACCGGTCTCGAGTTCTTCTACAGTTTCTTCGGTGTTCTCTACGCCGGTGGTGTTCCTGTTCCGATATATCCGCCTGCCAGGCTTTCCCAGCTGGAAGATCACCTGCGGAGACAGGCTGGAATCCTGAATAACGCGCTTTCAACCATTCTCCTTACGGTTCCGGAGGCTATCAGGTTGGCAAAACTACTGAAGTCCATGGTGGAAGGTCTCAGGCTTGTGACTACTGTGGAAGGGATAGGGAGGTCTTCCAAACTGGCTGCTCGGCCTGCGGCTGTACAGGGCGACACCGCCCTCCTGCAGTATACATCCGGAAGTACGGGTGACCCCAAGGGGGTGGTTCTCACCCATGCGAACCTCCTTGCAAATGTCAAGGCCATGGGACAGGCTGTGGATGCCGGTTCACAGGACGTCTTCGTGAGCTGGCTGCCCCTCTATCACGACATGGGGCTCATAGGGGCTTGGCTGGGAAGCCTGTATCACGCCTCTCTGCTGGTGCTCATGTCTCCCTTTACATTTCTTGCCAGACCGGAGCGATGGCTGCAGGCCATACACAGGCACGGGGGCACACTCTCCGCCTCACCCAACTTCGGCTACGAGCTGTGCATGAAAAAGGTGTCTGATGACCGGCTGAGGGGCCTGGATTTGAGCACGTGGAGAATGGCATTTAACGGAGCTGAACCTGTAAGCCCCTCTACCATTGAAAGGTTTACGGAACGGTTTTCAGAATATGGTTTCAGTCCAGAGGCTATGACTCCTGTGTACGGGCTGGCAGAGTGTTCCGTGGGGCTTGCGTTTCCCCCAATGGGCCGCGGGCCTTTGATCGACAGGATAAGAAGGGAAGATTTTATGCGCCGGGGGCGCGCCGTCCCTGCTGGCCCGGAAGAACGGGATGCTCTCAGGTTTGCTGCCTGCGGACAGCCGCTTCCAGGTCACCAGATACGCATACTCGATCCGGCCGGAGGCGAGGCGCCTGACAGGACTGTAGGTCACCTCCAGTTCAAGGGACCGTCAGTCACCAGCGGTTACTTCAGGAACGCCGAAAAGACAAGGGAGCTGTTTGATGGAGACTGGCTCAATTCAGGCGACCTGGCCTACATGGCCGATGGAGATGTATATCTGACGGGCAGGATCAAGGATATCATCATCAGGGCCGGCAGGAACATCAACCCCGTCGAATTGGAAGAATCGATAGGGAACATTTCTGGAATCCGCAAGGGATGCATTGCAGTTTTCGGCACCATGGACCGTGAAAAAGGAACTGAAAAGCTGGTAGTTATGGCAGAGACTAGAGAGACAGGGGATGGTGCAAAGGAGGAGCTTCGCAGGAAGATCGTTTCAGTTGTAACCGAGCTGGTCTCTGTGCCGCCTGACGAGGTCCTGCTGGTTCCTCCCCGCACGGTACTGAAAACTTCAAGCGGAAAAATAAGACGGAGCGCCTGCAGGCTGTACTATGAGGAGGGTGAGGCGGCAGTGGGCAGGAAAGCGGTCTGGCTGCAGCTTGCCAGGCTCGTTCTTGCCGGAGTGGTGCCGGGATTACGCAGGTTCCGTCATTTTCTGGCGGAATACTGTTACGGAATCTATGTCTGGTCCGTGTTTCTTTTCCTTTCGCCTCTGGTGTGGACAGCGGTGGCCCTGAGCCCGGGGATGTCCGCTTCCAAGAGGATCGTGAAGGCGGCAGGCAGGGCGCTGCTCAGGTTTTCAGGGATTCCCGTCCATGTCACGGGCATGGAAAACTTTCCCGTGGGAACACCATGCATGGTGGTGGCAAACCACGCAAGCTACCTGGACGGGCTTGTTCTGTCCGTGGTGCTCCCTGAAGATACCGGATATGTAGCCAAGAAAGAACTGCTTGACAATTTTATTCCGAGAATCTTTCTTACCAGGCTTGGGACACTGTTTGTTGAACGTTTTGATCCCAAGGCCGGCGTCGAAGATACAGGCAGAGTGCTCGACAGGTTGCGTAGAGGTGGAACCGTGATATTGTTTCCCGAAGGCACCTTTCGAAGGATGCCCGGCCTTCTGCCGTTTCGAATGGGAGCGTTTGTAGCAGCTGCAGAGGGCGGAGTTCCTGTTTTGCCGGTTGCGGTACGGGGTACCAGGTCCATACTCAGGTCAGGAGAGTGGCTTCCCAGGCGGGGCAGTATCTCTGTGGTCATCTCCAGGCCTGTGTATCCGGAAGGCAGCGACTGGCAGGCCGCCTTGAAACTCAGGAAAAGGGCCAGGGACGCTATCCTCAAACACTGCGGAGAACCAGAGCTGGTACATGAAGACAGGTCAGACTGATCCATCAGGACATATTGTTACACCTGATGCAGCCCGCACACTTCAAGGTCTTTTCAGATGCAGGGCTGAGCGTACGCCTTCTTCTTCAGCCTATTCGTTTTTTGATCCTTCAGTCGGTGTATGGAAGACCCTTGCTTGGTCTGAAATCCTCATTCAGGCAACCGGGTGGCAGCGTTCCCTGGCACAAGAACGGCTTGAGACGGGGGCTAGGGTTGCGATCCAGTTGAACAACCGGCCGGAGTGGGTGTGCATGGATATGGCGGCCCTTTCTCTGGGGCTGGTGGTGGTTCCTCTCTATTATTTTGATTCACCAGAAAACTGTGCATATATCCTCAGAGATTCAGGAGCTGCACTGCTGGTGGTCTCCCAGCGGCAGCAAGTGGAAGCCCTGATGCCGTTCATGGACAGGCTGCCGGATCTCAAGACCGTTGTATGCCTGGATGATCAGGCTGCCAGCCTTACGGGCTTTGATGCCGAAGTCAAGACGTGTTCCAGGTGGCTGAAGCGTGGAAACGGTGACTTCAGGACCTCTGAAACGGATCCAGGCAGGCTGGCGAGCTTAGTCTATACCTCTGGGACTACAGGGCCTCCCAAAGGCGTCATGCTTACACATGCAAATTTCCTCCAGGACGCTTTTGCGGTTCTCAAGACGGTTATGGCATTTCCCGAAGACATCTTTCTCTCCTTTCTGCCACTGTCCCATTCATTCGAGAGGACTGTGGGCTATTATCTTCCCATGATGGCGGGCAGTCAGGTCGCCTATGCCCGCTCCCCAAAGGAACTGGTCGATGATCTCAGGGCCGTCCGGCCCACTGTGCTGATCTCTGTGCCTAGGGTATATGAGAAGTTCTATGCACGAGTGATGGAAGAAGTGCAGGTGAAAGGAACCCTGGTTGAGCGGTTTTTCCGGCTTGCCGCAGAAACCGGCTGGAGACATTTCCAGGCGAGCCAGGGCCGGAGACCGGGACCCGGCATGCTTTATAGAATGTTGTGGCCGTTGCTCCGCAGATTTGCAGCAGGAAAAGTGCTTGCCGCCATGGGCGGAAGGCTCCGTGTAGCGGTAAGCGGCGCCGCTTCGCTTCAGCCGGAAATCTGGCGTTTTTTCGTGAGCATGGGCCTTCCGCTGCTGCAGGGGTACGGGCTTACAGAGGCATCACCTGTAGTAAGTGCGAACAGTCTCGAGGAAAATGTTCCTGGATCAGCGGGGAGGCCCATACCAGGTGTTGAAGTCAGGATTGGAAAGCATGCTGAAATACTCGTGCGTGGCCCGAATGTTATGAAAGGCTACTGGAAACGGCCTGAAGATACAAGAAAGGCCGTAGATCCTGAAGGATGGCTCCATACCGGGGACAAGGGAGAGCTGAGAGAGGGGCACCTTTTCATCAGCGGGAGAATCAAGGAGATCATGGTCACCTCTACCGGGGAAAACGTGGTGCCTTCTGCCGTGGAATCTGCCATCGTCCAAGATACCCTGTTCAGACAGGCCATGGTGATAGGGGAAGGGATGCCTTTTCTGGCAGTGCTGCTGGTGCTGGATCCGCAGCGCTGGGAGGATCTTGCAGGCAGCCTCGGGGTGGAGCCCGGGGTCGGGTCGTCCCTAAAAGATCCCAGAGTCCTAGATGCAGTTCTGAAGCGGGTTGCAGAGAGGCTCAGGGATTTTCCCGGCCACGTGAGGATATACAGGGCAATACTCCGTCTGGAACCATGGACTATTGAAAGCGGCCTGATCACCCCCACCTTGAAGCTGAAAAGAGACGCACTCAGAAAGAGATTTTCATCAGAGAGCAGAGAACTTTACGCAGACCGGTTCGTACCCGGAATCCATGGATGATGCCGTTGAGGTTTGG
>DTYO01000317.1 GCA_012961845.1 Thermodesulfobacteriaceae bacterium | reverse complement strand
TAGGCATGTCAACACCTGATAAAAAGGCATTATAAGGCGTCATCATAATTGATTTTGTACCCGATGGAGAGGTAAGTTCAACAAGATAATTTTTACAAAAATTCCATGAGATTATGCATTTAAGGCCATATTGTCCGATTCACCCAAAAGGTGCTTTCAAAACTGTCGGAAATGTTCGGCAGTTGAAGCCGCAAGGGGCTCGCAATTTTACTGAACCCGCTGCGTTATCTAGGGTTTGGAATACCCTAAGTGTGCCTGCGCTCTTGATGCCTTGCATCTTCAGCTGACTTGTGAGCTGCATGATCCGGATTGATACGACTGCATTCCATTTTCGGGTGGTGCGTGAAGTATGATTGTGACTGAAAATATGGCAGGCTGTCTTTCGATAGATTCAGTTCTGTGGTGGCGTTTCTCTCAGACAGGAGGGATGCGGGTCTGCTCAGTTTAATGATCGGAAATATGGGATCTAAAGGCCGTGGACACGCAAAGGTGTGCATGGCCTTTTTTTTGTTGCCTGGTGTCTGTCCGGCGATATATGGAATTCTGCTTTGTTCAAAAAGGATTTAGTTTAACATGTTCACTCCGGATCTTGCACAATTCAGGAAGCTGGCCTCAAAAGCCAATATTATACCGATTTGGAAGGAAATAGCCGTAGATTACGATACCCCGGTGTCGCTGTTTTCCAAGCTGGGCAGGAATAAATATTCGTTTCTGCTCGAGAGTCTTGAAGGTGGTGAAAAATGGGGCAGGTACAGTTTCATCGGCCTTAAACCTTTCCTTGTTTTTGGGAGCAAGGGAAACAAAGTCTTCAAGGAGACAGACCACGGACGGGAGTCCTTCGAGGTCGAAAATCCTCTGGCAACCCTGAGAGAGATCATGCAGGGCTTTTCGCCGGCCGAAGTGCCTGGGCTTCCGCGGTTCTATGGGGGTGCTGTCGGTTTTCTGGGTTACGATGCTGTCAGGTTCATAGAAAAACTCCCTGACGAAACAACTGATCCGGCCGGATTCAACGATGCGGTCTTCATGTTTCCGGAACTTCTCATGGTATATGACAGCCTGAAGCATAGCCTTAAAATTATCAACTGCGTACAGATTGATCCGTCAGGAGACCATGAATCCCTGTACAGGGCCGCAACCGTTGCCGTCCAAGATGTGGTTGAACACATAAAAAAAGGGATCGACTATCCGGAGCCTGCCAGGGAAAGTGAACCAGTCACACGTCTTGAACCTGAAGTTCCCAGAGAGAAATTTGAGGCAATGGTGAGAAGGGCCAAGGAATATATCAGGGCGGGAGATATCATTCAGGTAGTGCTTTCACAGCGGTTTTCGGGCAGGAATAATATACCAACCTTTAATCTGTACAGGGCACTGAGGAGGATCAATCCGTCTCCATATCTATATTATTTAAGGCTTGATGACGAGGTGCTTATCGGTTCGTCCCCTGAGATACTGGTCAGGCTTACAAACGGCAGGATCGAAGTTAGGCCCATAGCTGGCACACGGCCCAGGGGGAAGACCAGGCAGGAAGACCTTGAGCTTGAGAAGGATCTCCTGGCAGATCCCAAGGAAAAGGCAGAGCATCTCATGCTGCTTGATCTGGGCAGAAACGACGTGGGCAGAGTGGCTCGAATCGGTACAGTCAAGGTGGAAGATATGATGACCATTGAACGGTATTCCCATGTCATGCATATTGTCACGGGTGTTTACGGTAAACTCCGGCAAGGCCTGGATATGTTCGACGTGTTCAAGGCCTGTTTTCCGGCCGGGACAGTCTCCGGCGCTCCAAAGATAAGGGCCATGGAGATCATAGAGGAACTGGAGGATCACCGCAGAGGACCCTATGCAGGGGCGGTGGGCTATTTCGGGTTTTCAGGGAACATGGATCTCGCAATCACCATACGCACCCTGTGCCAGAAAAAAGACAGACTGTATCTTCAGGCCGGAGCGGGTATAGTTGCCGACTCGGATCCTTCCAGGGAATGGGAAGAGACCCTGAACAAAGGAAAGGCGCTCATGCGGGCAATACATGAGGCCCAGAACAACCTGTACTTCTGAATCCGCATAGACCGGGTCAAAGGGCATCTCCCCGTCATATTAATGTTTGCAGGGTAGACGAAATGCTGCTGGTTATTGATAATTACGATTCTTTTACCTACAATCTGGTCCAGGCCATGGGCACACTGGGAGCTGATATAAGGGTGGTGAGAAACGACAAGGCAACCGTGGACGAGATACTGGCATGGAAACCGGATCATCTCCTTGTATCTCCCGGCCCTTGTACCCCGAAAGAGGCAGGTATCTCCATAGAGGCAGTCCACCGGTTTTCAGGCAGAATACCCATACTGGGAGTGTGCCTGGGCCACCAGTCCATAGCTGCGGCGTTTGGGGGCAGGGTGATAAGGGCTGACAGGCTCATGCACGGCAAGACATCCATGATCAGGCATGATGGAAGGGGCATATTCAGGAACGTGCCCAATCCATTTGAAGCCATGAGATATCACTCCCTGATCGTGGATAGGAAGAGCCTGCCTGAATGCCTAGAGGTCACTGCATGGTCTGAAAACGATGAGCTGATGGGGATGCGCCACAGGGAATATCCTATAGAAGGGGTACAGTTCCATCCAGAGTCCATCATGACCCCTGAAGGGGTAAAAATACTTAAGAATTTCCTGGAGATGTAACAATGAATGCTATGAAGAAAGCCATTTCCAAGGTGGTTGAGAGAACAGACCTTACGGAGTCCGAAATCACCGAGGCTATGAACCAGATCATGGAAGGCGATGCTACTCCTGCACAGATAGGCGCGCTGTTGACCGGCCTCAGAATGAAGTCGGAGACCGTAACCGAAATTTCAGAAGCCGCTTCTGTCATGAGGCAGAAGGCAATTCGCATTCCCGTTTCTCTGAAGTCGGACGAGGTGCTAGTGGATACGTGCGGTACAGGGGGAGACGCCGCCCAGACCTTCAATGTGTCCACTGCTGCCGCCTTTGTTGTGGCCGGAGCAGGCATCAAGGTGGCCAAACACGGCAATCGTTCCGTCTCAAGCCGGTGCGGCAGCGCAGACGTGCTGGAGGCGCTTGGTGTGGACCTCAGCCTCTCTCCTGAACAGGCAGCCAGGGCGGTTGAGACGGTGGGGATAGGTTTTCTCTTTGCTCCGGCCCTGCATCCTGCCATGAAATATGCCATTGGTCCAAGAAGGGAGATCGGTATACGCACCATATTCAATGTGCTGGGGCCCCTGACAAATCCGGCAGGTGCAAATGTCCAGATCATGGGAGTCTATGATCCCGGACTGACCAGAATACTGGCCGAAGTCCTCGGGAGACTCGGAAGCAGAAAGGCATGGGTGGTCCATGGTGAAGGCGGATTTGACGAACTCAGCCTCACGGGGTCTACTCGGGTGGGCCAGTGGGACGGACAAGATGTTTCGGAATTCACTGTCACCCCGGAAGATGCAGGCCTCAAGAGGTGCAGACCGGAAGACCTTGCAGGTGGAGATGCGACAGAAAATGCAGAGATCCTAAGGAACATTCTTGCCGGAGAAAAGGGGCCCGGACGTGACATGGTCATCCTGAATGCCGGAGCCGCCATATACCTGGCAGACATGGAGGCAACTCTCAGAAGCGGAGTAGTAAAAGCGGCTGACAGCATAGATTCCGGCAGTGCAGCAGCAAGACTTGAAGAACTCATACGATTCAATAAATGAATATCCTCGACAAGATAATAGACCAGAAGAGACGGGAAGTAGCGGAAATAAAGAAAAACGGTCTTGTTCCTCCCGGCCGTGAGATTGCACCGATTAGGGCATTCAGACAGGCCCTGGTGGAAAACCAGGGAGTGTCGATAATTGCAGAGGTAAAAAAGGCCTCTCCATCCAAGGGATTGATTTGCAGGGACTTTGATCCGGTTCAAATCGCCATGGACTACGAACTTGGAGGAGCAAGGGCAGTTTCAGTCCTTACAGACAGACAGTTTTTTCAGGGCAGCCTGGAATACCTGGCCATGATCAGAGAGAATACAGCGTTGCCACTGCTGAGAAAAGATTTCATCATTGACCACTTGCAGGTGGAAGAAGCGTCGCTGTACGGTGCAGATGCCGTTCTTCTCATAGCGGCGGTGCTGGAAAAGAGCCTGCTTTCCGAACTCATCCATCACTGTTCGGAAAGAGGTATCAATGCCCTGGTGGAGGTACATGAAGAAGCGGAAGCGGAAAAGGCTCTTCATGCAGGGGCGGAACTCGTAGGGATCAACAACAGAAATCTGAAGGACTTTTCCGTGTCCCTGGACACCACTTTCAGAATAAACAGTATCCTGCCCGAAGATATGCCTGTGGTCAGCGAGAGCGGTATATCTACGCCGGATGACATAGCTAAACTGAAGGAAGCAGGCATTTCAGCTGCCCTGATCGGTGAGGCGCTTGTAAAGGACGCGAATCGCAGAGTGTCTGCGCTGGCCGCCATGGTCGAGGCAGGGGCAGGGTAGGAGAATCGAATGGTCAGGATAAAGGTGTGCGGCCTTACCGATCCTGAAGAGGCGGTAAGGGTAGCTCAGGCTGGAGTCCACGCCGTGGGCCTTGTGTTTGCCCGGAGCCCGAGAAAGGTGGACAGGGAGCTTGCGAGAAATATCGTTTCCGTCCTGCCTCCTTTCATACAGACTGTGGGGGTGTTTGTAGATCAGGCCCCCGAAGAAATTTCGGCTATCACCGACTACTGCGGCCTCGACCTGATTCAGCTTCACGGATCCGAAACACCCGAAGTATGCAGGTCTCTTTTTCCCAGAGCAGTCAAGGCATGGAGGGTTCGGTCAGAAGAGGATGTCGATAGGCTGATCCCGTATGAGCCCCATGTTCGAGGATTTCTTCTGGATGCATGGTCCCCCGAAGCCCGCGGCGGCACCGGAAAGACCTTTGACTGGTCGCTAGCTGTTTGTGCGGTACGGAAACTTTCGAAGCCTGTCATGCTGGCAGGAGGGCTCAATCCGGAGAATATCGCCCGTGCCGTCAAAATGGTTCGTCCATGGGGAGTCGATGTGAGTTCAGGGGTAGAAATCTCGCCGGGGAAAAAGAACATGGACAAGGTGACCAAATTCATAGAAATTGTCCATGGTCTCAAATAAATTCACAGGAGATACCGTGATATGCCTAATCCAGATACAGAAACCAAGACAGCCTTCAGACTGCCGCCCGTAGCAGAAAAATGTGTAGTCCGGACAAAGTCAGGTCCAGACCGTAAGGGGCATTTCGGCTACTTCGGCGGAAAATTTGTTCCTGAAATTCTCATGCCCGCCATAACTGAACTCGAGGCGGAATACCGCAAGGCGCGTAAAGACAGGTCGTTCAAGGAAGAACTCAGGGAAATTCTGAGATCGTATGTAGGCCGACCTACCTCTCTCTACGAAGCCAGGCGCCTGGGAGAAAGACTGGGAGGCATACGGGTGTTTCTGAAGAGAGAGGACCTGACTCATACAGGTGCCCACAAAATCAACAATACGATAGGGCAGGTCCTTCTGGCAAAGCGGATGGGAAAGACACGAATCATCGCCGAGACAGGCGCAGGGCAGCATGGTGTCGCAACTGCTACGGCTGCAGCCCTCATGGATCTCGAGTGTGAAATATACATGGGGCGCAAGGACACTGTCCGCCAGTCCATGAATGTATTCCGCATGGAACTGGCAGGCGCAAAAGTCATACCGGTGGATTCGGGCACCAGGACCCTCAAGGATGCCATCAATGAAGCCATAAGGGATTGGGTGACCAATGTCCACAACACCCATTATGTCATCGGTTCTGTTGTCGGCCCTCATCCGTATCCAGTGATGGTGAGAGATTTCCAGAGCGTCATAGGCAAGGAGGCGCGGAGTCAGCTGAAAAAAATCACAGGCGGCCTGCCTGACCTGATAATAGCCTGTGTAGGCGGAGGAAGTAATGCCATGGGGATTTTCTATCCATTCGTCAGGGACCAGGGAGTTGGAATGGTCGGAGTGGAAGCGGCAGGGGAAGGGGTCGATACGGACCATCACTCTGCCACGCTCTCCGTGGGAAGGCCGGGAGTGCTCCACGGAACCATGAGTTATCTGCTCCAGGACAGATGGGGCCAGATAAAGGGGGCGCATTCCGTCGCTCCCGGCCTTGATTACCCCGGTGTAGGGCCTGAACACAGCGCCCTGAAGGAATCGGGCAGGGTGAAGTACGTTGCGGTTGACGATGAGCAGGCCCTGGCAGGCTTCAAGCTCCTCTGCGAGACCGAAGGCATAATACCCGCCCTGGAAAGCGCTCACGCGGTTGCATACCTGGCCGAAGCCGCAGAAATTCTACCAAAAGACTCCGCTGTCCTGGTAAACCTTTCAGGCAGAGGAGACAAGGATGTGGAAACTGTTGCAGAAATATTCAGGGAGAGAGGCGGAAAGTGAACCGAATAGACAGGACTTTCTCAAAATTAAGAAAAAAACAGGAATCAGCCCTGATACCCTTTATAACCACAGGTGATCCTGATCTGGTTACTACCGAGGCCCTTATCCTGGAGATGGACCGGCAGGGAGCCGACATCATAGAGCTGGGGCTTCCGTTTTCAGATCCCCTGGCAGACGGCCCTACCATTCAAGCGGCAAGCCAGAGGGCGCTGAGAAATCACGTCAATGCCCTGGATCTCTTCCATGTCATTTCGTCCGCAAGACATAAGACAGATATTCCTATTGTACTCATGGGTTACTATAATCCCGTACTGCAATACGGGCTGGATAGATTTGCAGAAGATGCCGCGGCGGCCGGAATCGACGGCACCATAATTCCGGATCTCCCCCTGGAAGAGGCAGGATCATGGATGAAGGCGGCCAGGCGCTGCGGCGTTGCAAACATCTTTCTGGTAGCCCCCAACACACCTGAAGGCAGGATAAGAAAGATTGCGAGAGCAACCGCGGGCTTTCTGTATTATGTGTCGGTGACGGGTATCACAGGTGCAAGACAGGAAATTCCTCCTGAGCTTTCAGAAGGTCTCCAATCAGTCCGGAAGATGACGAAAAAACCGGTGGCAGTGGGGTTCGGGATATCCCGAAAGGAGCAGGTCTCCATGCTTTCCGGCGCTGCAGACGGGATAATAGTGGGAAGCGCCATAGTAAAGATAATTGAGGCCGGAACAGAAGAGACAGAAAACGGTCTGAAAGCAAGTCCTGAGCTGGTGGACAGGGTAGGCAGGTTTGTCAGGGAACTCAAGGATGCAACTCTTTGACCCCGATTATCCATATCGTTTTGGTCTGCATTAGGTTTGAAACGGCAGTTAGCGATGATATCGTTTACACCGTCGTTGTCATATGTTGATGCGAAGGGCGGCTGTCGTCATAATGCGTCCTGATTTTTGGCGGATCCTGCGGTACAGTGGCAGGT
>DTYO01000316.1 GCA_012961845.1 Thermodesulfobacteriaceae bacterium | reverse complement strand
TCGAACCGGGGAATAACGGTTTTGCAGACCGTCGCCTTAGCCACTTGGCTACGCCGCCCTGGAAATTGCCGTTCAATAACACAGCGAAGAGATTTTGACAAGTGCTGTGGAAGTCAGGTTACTGTCATGTATTACAGTTCTATATTCATCTGTTTCAAACCGGCCACCATTTCCTGAAACTGGTCAGGATAAAGAGACTGGGGTCCGTCAGACACTGCTTTCTCTGGTTCGTTGTGGACTTCCACCAGCAGCCCGTCTACCCCGATGGCGGCAGATGCCCTGGCAAGAGGGATCACCTGGTCTCTTCGCCCGGCTGCATGACTTGGATCAACTACTATTGGCAGATGACTCTCCTTCCGAATAAAGGGAATGGCATTCAGGTCGAGCGTATTGCGGGAATGCCTGGTAAAAGTCCGTATGCCCCTCTCGCAGAGTATAACTCTGTCATTGCCTTCAGATATGACATATTCTGCCGCCATGAGAAATTCATCAACCGTGGCCCACATTCCGCGTTTTACCAGCACAGGCTTTCCTGCCTGTCCGGCCCGCCTTAGAAGCCGGTAATTCTGCATGTTGCGTGTTCCTATCTGTATGATGTCGGCATACTCCTCCACCATGTCGCATACTTCGTGATCTGTAGCCTCCGTAATAATAAAAAGACCTGTCTCTTCCCTGACCTTTGCCAGGATTTCGAGGCCTTTAAGACCAAGGCCTTGAAAAGAATAAGGTGATGTCCTGGGCTTGAAGGCGCCTGCCCTGAAAAAAACCGCCCCTGCCTGCTTGACCGCCCTGGCAATGGTCATGGCCTGTTTCTCACTCTCAACAGCACAAGGCCCAGCCATCAAGACCAGCTTTCCACCTCCGATAACGACCTCTCCGCCGCCGAAGGCAATAGTCGTGTCATCTGGATGTATTTCACGACTGACCAGTTTGTACGGCTTGGTTACGGGTATGACATCCCTAACTCCGGGCAGATCCAGAAAAAGAGCCGGATCAATGGCCCCCTCATTCCGCAGAACCCCGATGCCCGTCCGTTCACCACCGGGAACAGGCTTGGCTTCCCAGCCATGAGCCCTTATTCTATCAATCACCCGGTCAAGGTCCTCCCGGGTAGCCCGTTTCCGCATTACGACCAGCATGATAATCTTTTCAGTTTTTTCTTTCCTGCAGCATCAGGAAGATTTTTTAGATTCGGACGAGGGCTTGTCTTTCTTTTTCTTTGCAGCCTTTTCTGATTTGGGTTTCGGACTTTCGCCACCCTTCCTGCCAGCATAGTCTGTAACATACCAGCCGCTACCCTTTAAATGAAAGCTGGATCTCGAGATGAGCTTGTGGACGCTTCCTCCACAGCGTGTACATGAAGACAGGGGGCTGTCCGACATTTTCTGCCATTTTTCTATTATCTCGCCGCAGGCATCACATTCATATTCATAAATAGGCATAACAGAACCTCCAAGAAATAATCTATCCCGTATTGCTCGGGTTTATTGTCAGTTTTCAGTAAACCTCAAGACAGCTTATACTCCACATGCCGCCTCAACTCAAGTTTTGGTGACCCTTGAATCTGTCCAGGACTCTGTCGAGCCCACTGATCCTGACCGGAGCCAGTATTTCACCGGTAATGCAGTGCACTTTCTCTTCTTCCCTTGTCTTGTCTTCCCTGCCGGGGTGAAAATTGTAAGTACTGAATCTTGTTATGTGCACCAGTTCATGAGTGATTACATAGATCATGAAAGGAAGCAGCCTGTCAGGCCTGCCGCCTGACGTATGATCCAGGATATTGGGGTCATTAAGGCATATTCTGTAAAACTCACGGCTGTCCTTTCCGCTCTGTTTGTCCATCAGATAAGTACCGTACCAGACCAGATGGGCAAACGCATTTACCGGATGTTCCTCATCACAAACATCCCTGAGTGTACAGATTTCGTACGGGTATCTTATCCATCTGCCGGCAAGAGCGGAAAAATAATCACATGCCACCTCTTCCGATATGGATACAGCCTCTTCAATTATGTCCAGGTGGTCTGGCCCGAATAATCCTTCCTGCATGACAAACATGTATCTGATAATAACAGGCAGCCGTGCTCACGGCAGTACCGACCGGATACCGGCTTTATGACCTTATAAAAACAGAAAGTGGTTCTTAACCGAACTTAGCAATTTTTTCAGGTACGTGGGCCAAGCATGCATTGAGCAGTCTCAAAGATAGCTCTGGCTCCCAAAACCTGCGATTAAAAACATAACAGAATTCATCAAGGTATTCTCGAAGATA
>DTYO01000315.1 GCA_012961845.1 Thermodesulfobacteriaceae bacterium | reverse complement strand
CGCAGGAATCCACATTCTTGTTAACAATGCCGGCATTACCAGGGACAACCTCATTGCCAGGATGAAGCCCGACGACTGGGACAGGGTCATGTCCGTCAACCTCAGAGGGGCCTTCAACTGTACCCAGGCTGTAAGCATGACCATGCTGAAACAGCGCTGGGGGCGGATCATCAATATAGGTTCGGTAGTGGGCACCATGGGAAATCCGGGCCAGGCCAATTATGCTGCCTCCAAGGCCGGGCTCGAAGGATTTACCAAGTCTGTCGCCAGGGAAATGGCTTCCAGGGGGATAACTGCAAATGTGATCTCTCCAGGCTTTATCGAGACCGACATGACTGCCGAGCTGCCGGACAAGATAAGAGAAAAACTCCTGGCACAGATTCCCATGGGAAGGATGGGGCGTCCTAAAGACGTGGCTGAAGCGGCAGCCTTTCTGGCTTCAGACAAGGCGGCCTACATTACCGGTCACGTTCTGCATGTGAACGGAGGCCTTGTCTGTGATTAGACTGCAGTAGCCATTCATACAGGCAGAGACGTTGTGGATTGCTGTTGAATACACAAGTAGCAGGCCGTTTTAGTTCACCATGACCTGCTGACCTGTATCCGGCCCCAGGATGCCGCATATGCAGGCCGGAGGTCATGAAGAGTACCTTGCCTGTACTTGTGTTGGTTATATCCGTATTTTAAGCCAAAAACATATCGGGAGGAGATGAAAATGAGTATAGATTCAAAAATGATCGACATCATTGCGGAACAACTGAGTGTTGCAAAGGAAAAAGTAGTCCCCAAGGCTTCATTCGTAGATGACTTGGGAGCCGATTCCCTGGATCTGGTCGAGCTGGTAATGGCGATGGAAGAAGAGTTCGGCCTGGAAATCGCCGACGAAGATGCAGAAAAAATGCAGACCGTGCAGGATGCCATAGATTTTGTCAAGGAACACGCAGAATAAAACCTGAATTCATGTGAAATCATTATAATAATGACAGACCAAGTTCATAATCGCAGGGTAGTGGTTACAGGACTGGGACTTTTGTGTCCTGTAGGTATCGGAGTCCAGGCCTCCTGGGAAAATCTTGTCGCAGGCCGTTCAGGAATCGGTCCGGTGACCCGTTTTGATACAACGGGCTACCAAGCACGTATCGCCGGAGAGGTAAAAGACTTTGAACCGGCTGATTTCATGCCGCCAAAGCTGGTCAAGAGACAGGATCCATTTGTCCGTCTTGGAATCGCAGCCGCCGGAATGGCCATGGAAGATTCAGGTTATTCAGCCACCGACGAAACTGCACACAGATTTGGTGTTATAACAGGCTGTGGCTTGGGCGGGCTGGGCTCCATAGAGCGCTACAGAGACATACTTGTGAACAGGGGGCCAAGACGGATAAGTCCATTTTTCATACCCATGGCAATTCCCAATATGGCTTCGGGCCAGATATCCATTTTATTCGGGGCAAAAGGGCCAAATACGGTGGTCTGCACCGCCTGTGCAGCCGGTACTCATGCCATAGGCGAAGCCTTCAAGACTGTTCAGAGAGGCGCAGCCGATGTCATGGTTTGCGGAGGTACAGAGTCTGTCATAACACCGCTGGCGCTTTCCGGCTTTGCCTCCCTGAAGGCCCTGTCAACTCGGAATGACCATCCAGAAGCGGCCTCCAGGCCCTTTGAAAGGGACAGGGATGGCTTTGTCATCGGAGAAGGCGCCGGCATGCTGGTCCTGGAAGAACTTGGCCACGCCCTTGAAAGAGGTGCCGAAATACGGGCCGAGGTGGTCGGTTACGGTCTGACAGGTGATGCATATCATATGACGGCTCCACCGGATGATGGTGAAGGTGGAGTCAGGTGTATGAATATGGCGCTGGATGATGCCGGGTTGGATTACGGGGACATAGATTACATCAACGCCCACGGCACAAGCACCCCTCTCAATGATTCCTGTGAAACCAGGGCCATAAGAACAGTCTTCAGGGAACGGGCCGGACAGATCCCCATAAGTTCCACCAAGTCTATGACAGGTCATCTGCTGGGCGGTGCGGGAGGCATAGAAGGAGTATTCACAGTAAAGACCATAGAGGAAGGCATAATCCCGCCCACCATAAACTACGAGAATCCTGATCCTGAATGCAACCTTGATTATGTTCCCAATACCGCAAGACGCATGGAAGTAAACATTGCCATGAGCAATTCGTTTGGTTTTGGCGGCACTAATGCGGTCCTGATCTTCAAAAAATTTCAGGAATAGACAGATGAAAATTGCAATTGGTTCAGACCACGGCGGGTTCCTTCTCAAAGAAAGAACCAGAAAACTGGTTGAACAGATGGGGCACCAGGTTCACGATGCCGGCTGTTACTCAACTGACTCAGTGGATTATCCGGTTCAGGGCCGGAAAGTAGCGGAACTTGTAGCCTCTGGTGCATACGAAAGAGGGATTCTCATATGCGGCACGGGTATCGGCATGTCCATGGTCGCGAACCGGACGCCCGGGATCAGGGCCACCCTCTGCCATGAACTTTTTACTGCCAGAATGAGCAGGGAACACAACGATTCCAACATCCTCTGTATGGGAGAAAGAGTTATTGGGCCGGGAATAGCCGAGGAAGTAGTCAGGATATGGTTGTCAACATCCTTTGCCGGAGGACGCCATCGGCGCAGATTAGATATGCTGGAGGAAATCAAGTGTTCAACTTGAGCAGAACGGATCCCGAGGTCTTCAGGGCACTTAAAGCTGAAATCGAACGCCAGACCGGACAGCTTGAAATGATTGCCTCTGAAAATTTTGTCAGCGAAGCGGTCATGGAGGCCGAAGGCAGCGTCTTCATGAACAAATATGCAGAGGGCTATCCCGGAAAGAGATATTACGGCGGATGTGTCAACATGGACACAGTGGAAGAATTGGCCATATCCAGACTGAACAGGCTCTTCCGGTCAGAATATGCCAACGTCCAACCCCACTCCGGCAGTCAGGCCAATATGGCCGTATATTTTTCCGCCCTGAAACCCGGAGACACGATTCTCTCTATGAATCTGGCACATGGAGGCCATCTCTCTCACGGTTCTCCGGTTAGTTTTTCCGGCCGTCTTTTCAACATAGTCCACTATGGGGTCAGCCGGGAGACCGAAACCATCGATTACGACCAGGTAGCCGATCTGGCCAGAAAACACAAGCCCAAGCTGATCATTTCAGGAGCAAGTTCATATCCTAGGACAATCGACTTCGCGGCCTTCAGATCTATCTCCAGTGAAGTGGGCGCTCTCCATATGACTGATATGGCGCATATAGCCGGCCTTGTAGCTGCCGGCTGTCACCCTTCACCCATTCCGCATGCCGACTTCGTGACATCTACAACTCACAAGACCCTGAGAGGCCCCAGGGGTGGTTTTATACTTTCAGACACCAAATACGGGAAGATGATCAACAGCCAGATCTTTCCGGGGATACAGGGCGGGCCCCTGATGAACATCATCGCGTCCAAGGCGGTGGCATTCAAGGAGGCGCTGGGTGACGACTTCAGGGCGTATCAGCAGCAGGTTGTAACCAACACCCGGATACTGGCTGAAACATTGACCAGCAACGGTTTCAGACTGGTTTCCGGGGGATCTGACAATCATCTTGTCCTGGTGGACCTCTCGGGCAAGAATCTGACAGGTGCCGAAGCCGAACACGTCTTGGAACAGGCGGGTATTACAGTAAACAAGAATTCCATTCCATTTGATACCCAGCCCCCCACAGTGACCAGCGGTGTACGTATCGGGACACCAGCGGTTACCACCAGAGGTCTGAAAGAAAAAGAAATGGAAGAGATAGGCGGCCATATTGCCGAGCTGCTCACCGCCCCTAGAGATGCAGGGCTTATTTCCAGAGTACAGGGTAGGATCAGGGAAATCTGCAGAGAATTCCCGCTATATGGTGACAGGCTACGGAGGTATGAGGAATGCTCGGTTAGTACCGGCGGTTGACTGATCTGATTAAATTGGACAATTCAGTAATGACAGGGTCACGGGCTTCAAGGCCGTCATGGGACGAGTATTTCATGTCCATTACCTTCCTTGTGGCAGGCAGGTCGACATGTTTACGGCGCAAAGTCGGTGCTGTTCTGGTAAAGGAACGGCGGATACTGGCCACCGGATACAACGGAGCTCCCACAGGGCTGAAACACTGCCTGGATATCGGTTGTCTGCGGGAACAACAGGGAGTACCTTCCGGAGAACGCCATGAACTCTGCAGAGCACTTCATGCAGAACAGAACGTCATAATTCAGGCTGCAAGACACGGAATCCCCATCGCCGGTTCGGTTCTGTACTGCACCAACCTTCCCTGTATCATATGCACCAAAATGCTTATCAATGCCGGGGTGCATACCGTCTGTTACTCGAAAGGGTATGCAGACTCCCTTTCTCGTGATATGCTGGCCGAGGCAGGTGTCGAACTGCTCAAACTGAATAAGTAGTCTACGGCCTCAAAATGCCTTTTCCAGGCAGGCAGCCACTGCATTCAGCACTGAACAATTCCATCTGTCATATTTGGATCATCTGGGCATAATCACGGCTTCGGATGAAAAACAGGGTAAATCGTGCGTGCCTGGCATAACCCGCTGTTTCTATATCTGTTCAGGGGATTCTGCTTATGCAGGATGCACTTTCTGTTCTTCGGTCGCCCGGCAACACATCAGATGAAGTACCTGTGAGTTCATGCGCTTTGATCGGTAAAACACAGTTTTGCATGCGGTAAGAAAAATGAAATGCAGATTTTGCGGCTCTACAGACAGTAAGGTAGTCGATTCACGGTCCAGTCTCAGCGGTCTGGCCATACGCAGGCGCAGGGAATGCCTGAACTGCCACAAACGGTTCACCACTTACGAAAGAATCGAAGAATTTCAGCCCATGATAGTGAAAAAAGATGGACGGCGCGAACCGTTTGACCGCAAAAAAATAGTAGACGGCCTGGTCAAGGCCTGCGAAAAACGGCCGGTTAGCATGGATCAGATCGAAAACTTTGTCAGTAGTCTGGAAAAAGAAATTCAGGACAGAGGAGTACGTGAAGTCAGGAGCAGTTTCATAGGTGAACGGATAATGGCTGAGTTGAGACAGTGGGATGATGTAGCATACGTACGCTTTGCCTCTGTTCACAAACAGTTCAAGGATTTGAATGAATTCCTGGAACAACTCCAGCAACTGCTGGGAGAAAAGGATATGAACGGGTTGAGATCCCGTAAATGATAAGACATACTGTCACACTGGCCATGTGGACCATTCAAGAAAAAAAATTCATGCGGCGGGCAATCACTCTGGCCCGGAAGGCTCTGGGGCGGACTGCTCCAAATCCGGCGGTGGGCGCCATAGTAGTACGCAACGGAAAAATTGTTGGAGAAGGCTATCACCACAGGGCAGGCACACCGCACGCGGAAATCCATGCCCTGACTGATGCAGGGAAACTGGCTCGAGGTGCCGAACTTTATGTAACTCTCGAACCGTGCAACCACACCGGAAGGACTCCGCCGTGCACACACGCTATTTTAGGAGCTGGAATCAGTAAGGTTACAGTAGGCACAGTGGATCCCAACCCGGCAGTCGCCGGCAGCGGCCTAGGCTGCCTCATGAACAGCGGAGTAGAGGTAAGGACAGGGTGTCTCCAGGACGAATGCCGTCTTCTGATCGCACCATTTGTCAAACACATCCTTACCGGCAGACCATGGGTCAGATCAAAAGTTG
>DTYO01000314.1 GCA_012961845.1 Thermodesulfobacteriaceae bacterium | reverse complement strand
AGTAGATAATGACAATTATTTCAACACATTAAGGCTATTTTTACGGTAAAATTTTACTCCGAAAGTTGAGGAATTTAATTTTTGAACTGTCAAAGATGAGTAAAAAAATACTTTTTTGTTTGGTTTGTTTGACATAGTAATAGTTACTAATTATTATTAGGAATAATTCTTACTAAGGAAATTTAATTATTGAGGCTGCAATGCTGCGAATGACATATCAGAGAGAGATAATTCTCGAAGAACTGAAAAGGGTTAAGTGCCATCCAACAGCTGATCAGTTGTATGAAATGGTAAGGACAAGACTGCCTCGAATCAGCCTTGCCACTGTTTATCGCAATCTGGAGGTCATGTCGGATGCCGGAATAATAAAGAAGCTTGAGTATGCCGGAAAACAGAAACGCTTCGACGGGAATATTGAAAATCATCATCATATACGATGTGTCAAGTGCGGCAAGATAGATGATGTAGCGGTAAAAACCGTCACAGAGGGTAATCAGCACATATTGGACGCGGCTGGATACACAGACATAAGGCAGCGGCTGGATTTTTACGGCCTGTGCCCGGAGTGCAAGCGAAGAGAGGCGGAGCATTCGCAGAACGGTGAATCCGTTTCTATTCACTGCGCCTGTGAAGATGTTTTGGACGGGATGGACAGCAAAAAGAATAAATAATGGTGTCTATTACAGGAATCTGGCTGATGGGCTACGTCAGGTCCTGCAGGTACCTGAAAAAATATAAAAAACCGAAGGAGTAATGAGTTATGGATTGTAAGAATAAATGTGGTGGAAGCAAGAAAGCATTGACTGAAGAGCAGAAGAAAGTTCTGAAGGCAATGGCGGGGTTGACTGACCCCAGTCCATGCAAGGATATTGCCGCGGCTGCAGGGCTTGAAAGCAAATCTGTGAGCTGCAGGCTAAGGAGCCTCAAGAACAAGGGATATGTGGACAGTCCTCAGAGGTGCAGATACATGATAACCGAGGCAGGCAGGTCGGCTGCTGCTGATGCTGAATAATCAAATAAACAGGGATCATGTAAAATGAATTCATTACATGGAACCAAGACGGAAACGAACCTCTTGACAGCATTTGCAGGAGAATCTCAGGCCAGGAACAGGTATTCCTTTTTTGCAAGCAAGGCAAAAAAAGATGGATATGTCCAGATAGCCGCCATATTCGAGGAGACTGCCAACCATGAAAAGGAACATGCAAAGAGGCTTTTCAAGTTTCTCGAGGGCGGAGAGGTGGAGGTGAACGCTGCCTTTCCTGCAGGAATCATAGGGTCGACCCTTGAAAACCTGCTTGCTGCTGCATCCGGAGAAAAACACGAGCATACAAAGATGTATCCGGAGTTTGCCCAAACGGCCAGAGAAGAAGGATTTGACGAAATCGCCGAAGTGTTTATGGCGATTGCTGTAGCAGAGAAACAGCATGAAAAGCGGTATCGGGATCTTGCGGCTAATATTGAGGCAGGAACGGTGTTCAGTCGTGAAGAAGAAGTGGTCTGGCGGTGCAGGAACTGCGGTTATCTGCATACCGGGTCAGATGCCCCTGAAGAATGTGCGGCATGTGCCCATGCAAGGGCACATTTCGAGCTGCTAGGAGAAAACTGGTAGTCACCTCTGATAAACAGTGATTTTGTTCCATGACAGGGCTCACGAGAAGAATAACCGCAGATATCGTATTGATGTTTGAGGGGTTGTTTTTTGGATACGACACAGTTAATGAGCAAAAGAACAGGTTTTAGAGGTGCCCAATAAAAAAAAGGAGGAGTTTTTATCATGTGTACAATGGTTACAAAGGACGCCCCGGATTTCAAGGCGCAGGCAGTCATGCCCAACAATGTCATCGAAGAGATTTCCTTGTCGTCGTACAGAGGCAAATTTGTAGCGGTGTTTTTCTATCCGCTGGATTTTACCTTTGTCTGACCTTCCGAAATTCTGGCCCTGGACAGGGCCATGGATGATTTCAGAGCCAGAGACTGCGAGGTTCTTGCTGTTTCTGTGGATTCGCAGTTTTCCCATTTTGCCTGGAAGCAGACAGCTCTGGACAAGGGAGGCATCGGGAATGTTCAGTTCCCTATGGTCTCGGATCTCAACAAGTCCATATCGAGGGATTACGGAGTACTGCTGGAAGACGGGATTGCATTGAGGGGCCTGTTTATAGTGGACAGGGACGGTATCATCAGACATGAACTGGTCAATGACCTTCCAATAGGCAGGAATATTGACGAAATTCTAAGGACCATAGATGCAATTCAGTTTCATCAGGAGCAGGGGGATGTGTGTCCGGCCAACTGGGCCAAGGGCAAGGAGGCTATGAAGCCTAC
This sequence comes from Thermodesulfobacteriaceae bacterium, assembly GCA_012961845.1. Taxonomy (GTDB): domain Bacteria; phylum Desulfobacterota; class Dissulfuribacteria; order Dissulfuribacterales; family UBA3076; genus DTYO01. The sequence continues at coordinate 114 of DTYO01000314.1, read as the reverse complement.
TGCCGAGGGTGTAGCCGAGTATATTTCTAGGAATTACGGGGGAGATAACTAAGATTCTCTTCTCTCCTGAGGTATGAGCCCAGATAATTCGGTTCGCGAGTTTGCCGAAGATGT
>DTYO01000313.1 GCA_012961845.1 Thermodesulfobacteriaceae bacterium | reverse complement strand
CTGTATTTGATCTCTTTACCTGCCATTTTCTTGTTTAACCTCCGCTATCTTGTTTAAATTATGTTATTTTCAGTATACGCATGTATCAGTCTTCGAGAATGCCGAGAATATCGTCTTCTCTCATTATCAGAAATTCTTCTCCACTGATTTTGACCTCGGTGCCGGCATATTTTCCATAGAGGACCCGGTCTCCCACGTTTACATCCAACGGTTTACATTCACCGCTGTCGAGCATTTTGCCGTTCCCTACAGCTACAACCTCACCCTCGATGGGTTTTTCCTTGGCCGTATCAGGGATAATGATCCCTCCCTTGCTTTTTTCCTCTTCTTCCAAGCGTTTTACCAGAATGCGGTCGTGTAGTGGTCTGATCTTCATGAATCAAATCTCCTTTAATATTAATTTTAGATAGTTGTTGTTATCAGTCCATGGCAGACCTGTTCGCTTCCAGAAGATATGAACATTCCAGAAGAAAAAGCCGCCAAGGCTGTATAATCCGATTGTTTCTCCTTAAGAAATGATACTGACAGCCGGTATTATTTGATTTCAGAGATAAAATTTACATGAATGAATTAGCACCCGGCCACAGCGAGTGCTAATATAATTATGATTCTTTGGAATGCAACATACTTCAAGAAAAAAAACTGTAACTTCCTAATATTATGATGTAATTTTTTCAAAAAAATTCAGGACGAAGAGGTTTTGAAAAAATGCCAGATAAGGAATATTCCTCCAACTGTTATTGCGGTGTCTGCAAGGTTGAATGCAGGCCAGTGATACGACCCTACATAAAAATCCAGAAAGTCTATCACAGATCTGGACCGGATCCGGTCTATGAGGTTTCCTGCCGCACCGCCAAAAACAAGTGAGGATCCAAAAAAGAGAGGATAATCCTTTTGCCTCGAGGTTCTGTACAGGAAAATCAGGCTGCCCAATGCAATAACGCTGACAGTCTGAAAAAAGATGTGTCGCCATGAATCGGGACCCGCCAAAAATCCGAAGGCGGCTCCTGTATTTGTAATATATGTAATGTTGAAAAAGCCTGGCAGTACAGCCCTGACTTCGTGGAAGTGAAGATTTGATATAACAAGAACCTTCAGCACCTGGTCTGCCGCAATAACACACACGGCTATCAGGAAAAACAGGGGAATGGAAGAAACGGCCCTGGATTTCATCTGTTGATCTTCTCCATGTCGTCCCGGTCTTCACTGGTGTTTTTCCTGTGCTTGGGATCCTGTCTGGAATAATCCATCAGCCTGGAATACAGTTTGCTGTTGGAGGGCAGAATCTCTTTTGCTCTTCTCTTGTGGTAATCTGCGGTAGCGATGTTTCCCAGGGTTCTGTAGTAAAGGTACAAATAATAGTGGGCCTCTCCAGGCCGGTCCATGGCAGCATAACACCTGCCAGTTTCAAGATAATAGTTCAAGGGATCATGCCATTTTTTTTCAAGTTTTTTGAGGACAGACAGTGCTTTTCCCGGTTTTCCATCCTCCAGATATGATTTTGCAAGGTAAAATCTGGCAGTCAGATCTCCGGGATGGTCCATGGTATATTGCTCCAGCAGGGTGGCCGCCCTGGTATATCTGCCTGCTGCAAAATAGGCCCTGGCTTGATCTACACGGAATTCATGCCTTTCTCCGGCAAGTTTGATCAACCTGTCGTAAACTCTGAGTGCCTCTTCATAATCCCTGGCCTTTATCAGTGAAAGGGCGAGTCCCTGAAGAGCAAACAGATCGTCTGGATTTTCCTTTATTTTTTTCCTGTATTCCCTTATGAGTACGGCTGGCTCATGGGTCATGGCCTTGATTTCCACCTGGACTTCCTTCAGCCTGAACGGATCCCGGTAAGATTTTATTTTACATGGCTTGTGACGTGCCAGATCTTCCAGATAAGTAAACCTTTCGTCGCCGCCTGGATGAGTAGAAAGATAGCTCGGTATCGCATCGGTACCAAGCCACCTGTACCGGTCCATTTTTTTAAGGGTCTTTACCAACCCCAGGGGATTATAACCGGCCCTGCATATCCACTGGTAAGCCCTCCGGTCTGCTTCTTCTTCGTCGGAACGGCTGTATTTGAGGGCAATGGAGGCGTTGAGTGCCTGAGACGATGCCAGAAGTGCGGATGTGGCCTCGCTGGAACCAAGAAACAGGCTTGCAATGGCCATGGCGGCAGTTGCAATATTGACTTTCTTCATCCTGTCCATGCGCCTGGCTATATGCCTTCCCTGCACGTGACCGATTTCATGGGCAAGGACGCAGACAAGTTCATCGTCCGACTCTATGTTTTCAATAAGTCCGGTGTGTACAAATATGAGTCCGCCTGGCATTGCGAATGCGTTGAGTCCGTCGTCCTTGATGACAAAGAACTGGTAATCGAAGAACTTGACAGGCACCTGTTCCAGGACCCTGTGTCCCAGTTCCGATACATATCCTATTATATCTGGATCATCTATGATCGGAACCTGGTTTTTGACCATCTGAAGGAGCTGCTGCCTCATTTCCTTTTCCTGCTTGATGGACATCATCGCATTGACTTCGGGGGGAACAGAAATCCACAATACTGCCAGGATAAAGGCACCTGTAAACAGAAATCTTCTTTTAGCAGCTTGTATTGTTACAGTCATATATAATAAAGACCATGCTGGCGGAGAGTCCATCTGAACAGGAAAGACTGCTCATGGCAGATACAGATTCAGCGCCTTCTCTTTTTCCGCCTTGTCTTTTTCCATTCCGGATCCTTCCGGGCGGACTTCCTGCCTTTCCTGTTTGCTGTTTCTTTTTCAGAATTATGATAGATCCCGGAAGGAATATCTCTAACTATATATCCTCCGATGGCTTCGGGGTAGATTTCTTTTTTTAATGAAGGCCTGGATGCAGGTTGTGTCTTGTCCGTATCTTTCCGGCCCCTGGTTTTTTCCCGGTTCCCGGGAAGTGGTGGAATATTCATCCAGCAGGCGTCGAGATGTTCAACAAGGTACAAAGAATTTCCGGATTTTCTGAAGACAGTACCTGCTTCATGACACCTGTAAGCCGTTACTTCAGCGAGGATGGGCTCCAAGTCCCGTCTGCGGCCTATCATCAGAGCCGTCTCACTGTCCCTGCACAATACCAGCCATTTTCTCGTTCCTCCCGGCTTCAGACCGTGATCCAGAACATGGGCATGCGCCCTGGGCCTTATGCAGATGTACAGTAGTTCAGGCGGAACAGTCTCTGGAAAGTAACAGAGTTCCTGTTCCTGGAATTCCGGTTTTACCCTTACGAACTTCTCCCTGCACTCGAATTTTTCCGGCCTGTACAATTCAAAAGACTGACCGAGACTCCTAGCAGTCATCCTGAATCCGGCTTTTTCTGCAGCCAGGGCGTGATAAACATCTTTAAGCTCTATCCATCCGTTTTCATCAGTCACGAGCCCGAAAGTGTCAGGCTGCAGGCCAATCATCGAATAAAGCAGTTTTTCAAGTCTGTTCTGATCTTTTTTTTTCATCAAACTCTATTAACTCAGAAAACTCAGAAAACATGGAATGAATGCGGGCAGGTATTTATCTCAGAATATGCAGTTCAACCGCCG
>DTYO01000312.1 GCA_012961845.1 Thermodesulfobacteriaceae bacterium | reverse complement strand
CGGTGGTAACTCAAGAGCCACAGATTCTACTTTAAATTAAAACCAGGGGTGTCTCATTTTCATTGACATGTTCCGTCGCGATTACTAACGTAAGCTGATAAACGACTAACGACCTTATATTTTATAGTACAATCTACATTGTATTCTCGTTTTATCTGTATTTTGTGCGAACCAAGAGCCTGTTTTGATTATAACATTGGAGCCATCAGCCTAGCCAACCGGCTCAGCAGCTTGAACCAGTATGTTTTAGCATCCAGCTCTCCGGGCTGCATGATCCGTGAATTCCGGAAATCTTCTAGAAACATTGCCTCCACCTCTGTATTCAAATCGGAGTCGGCAACCAGTGCGGTCAGCTCAAAATTCAGGCGAAAGGGCCGGTTATCAAAGTTGGCCGAACCGATGGCCGCAACCTGTCTGTCAACCAGTAATGCTTTCTGATGCATGAATCCTTTCGTATAACGATAGAACTTGATTTCAGGCATATCCCGGAATTTCCTTATATAGGAAAAGGAAGCACAATATACGAGCTTATGGTCAGGTTTGTCAGGGATCAGGATACGCACATCCAGCCCGTGCAGAGCAGCTAATTTCAATGCCGAGACAATGGATTCATCCGGTACAAAATAGGGGCTGGCAATCCAGATGCGCTCTCTGGCGGAATTGATGGCCTGGGTGAACATTAGGCCGGCCGTGTCATGTTCGTCGGCAGGACCGGATGGGATAATCAAAATGGATTTGTCCCCTTCGCTCTGCAGAGCTGCCTGCCAGTTTAATTCCGGAATACGGTCGGTGGCCCAGTGGTAGTCTTCAAGAAAAGAGAGCTGAACCGGTATGCTTGCCGGTCCCCTGATCTTGAGATGGGTGTCCCGCCAGTGACTGAATTTTTTACCCTTGCCCAGGTATTCTACACCCACATTATGGCCGCCGATCTAGCAGGTCATGCCATCCACCAGGACAATTTTGCGATGGTTCCTGAAGTTAATCTGAAAACGGTTCCTCGGGCCTTTCCGGGAATGGAAGTTCACCGCTTCGATTCCTGCGGCCCGCATTTCTTCAAGGCAGGACTCAGGAAGAGCGTGACTTCCGACTTCATCATAAAGAAAATAAACTTTCACCCCCTGTTCGGCCCTGGCAATCAATCGGGACTGGAGTTCGCGTCCAAGAGCATCGTCCTTGACAATGAAAAACTGGACTAGGATATACTCCTTTGCTTCTTCAATACCTGCAAATATTTAAGCAAAGGTCTTTTCACCGTCAATAAGCAGCTCCGTGTCATTACCATTGAGGATCGGGATCTTTACCAGCAGTTCGCCGGCCTGAATGCCGGGATATTGATCAGCTTCAATCAGTCTGAAGAACGCCTTGTCCTTCCTGACCCTTTCAACAATGTGGGAGAGATCAGAGTTATCTTCCTGACTGGCGTTGACATAGCCATTGAATTTGCTGCGTCCCAGAATCCAGTAGGCAGGAAGCGCAACAGCGGGAAACGTATTGAGCGAGATCACCCATGCTACAGCCCCCTGCTGGGTTCTCGTACTCATTACCGCTTCCAGGGAGGAGAAGAAACCGGCAATGTGCAGGATGGTAAATAGAACAGACAGATATTTGAGACCTTGAAAGAAATCTCTTGAACGGGCAAACCGCATCAGCCCAGTTCCAGTCCTCCACTGTCCTGATCATTATCAAACCATTTCAGCTCGATTTCTAGGCTGTGCTGGATACCTTTGTGTTTTTTCTCCTCGTCTTCAACCTTGATCTCAAGCGTTACACCGGTTGGGATGTCCAGGGTGATATCATTTCCCCCCTGCCGTAAAATCACCTGCCCTTCAGTAATCTTGTCACCCAGACGATGGAAAAAATCTCCTATTTCTGTTCGATTTTTCTTTTCTTCCGACTTGAACAATACGGTTTCGCGTCCCATGGGTTTTCTCCTGGAAGATTATGTAAATGTGACATTCTTGTCCTATGTTTTTTGTTGAAGAAGCAAATTGTGCAACGATTCTATTTCTCTGTGCAGACTGTCCAGATGCTTGCTGAACTCAACGGTTTCCTGACGGGTGAACTGTTTCATTTCCTATAAATCCGCCTTACCCAGCGTCACTGAGTTGACAAGTATAAGCAGGGTGATTCCTTTGACAAATAGGTTCCCCTCGACAAAGTTTGCTATTATTTTTCGTCTGCCCTGCAGGGTAGGCATGTTTTCCGGATACACGACAACTCTTCCTCAGATGAATTCGGCTGGTACTTTCGTCTCATGGCCATCCTGCAAAGCCTTCAGGCCACCAATTTAAATAGAGCAACTTCGTTTTGCAAAACGCCCTACAATATAGTGAATAATCAGCGGCTCGGCAATGGTCAGGAAAATGTTGGCAAAAGAGTAAGCACCGGTGTATCCTAGGGCTGAAACACTGGAGTCCGCCCCCTGCAGCAGCGTACTGAGCGCGGCGCCACTGGCCATGGAACCAGTGATGCCGCCGACTAGGAGGACCGGTTGGATACGCACCAGAAAACGACCTAACAGCAGTCTGACAATAACAGGCACGATGGTGACAACCATACCGGAAAGAACCAGGCTGATTCCTGCGGACTGCAGGGGCGGCAGTATCCCAGCCTGCAGCCCGACAACAGCCGTGAACATGAGCAGGCCAAGATCCTTGAAGATCCAGATGGTGGCTGAGGGGATACGCCCGAATGCCGGTTCCGCGTGTTTCTGGTCATAGAAATAACCGCCTGTATCAAGATGGGAGTGCCTGAAGCCCGGGGACTGGGCCGCGAAAAAGACCTCGCCGGTGGCATAGCCGGCCATCTCCTGTCCCAGTCCACAGGCAAACTCTTCACCTCCTCAGGTTTTGGCCGCAACAAGGGTACCAAGACCAAGTTGCCGGTGCCAAAAACCTGGCCGCATTGATATAGCCCTCCATGTGTACCG
>DTYO01000311.1 GCA_012961845.1 Thermodesulfobacteriaceae bacterium | reverse complement strand
TGAGCATTTTTTGCCGACGAGCAACGCAGTCATCGAGCAAAAGGGCAATTTTAGAGGTTCTCCTGAGCATGAGAATAAGCTCTGAGCCCGGTCGCTCAAGAAAAAAAGCGAAAGCAGCCCTTCCCTTTGTCAAACCGACAGTAAACCTCATCGGCTATACGATAGTCAAGAGACTGACAGACCCGATCATCCATGCAAAGAGGTAATTTACCTCCCTTGTGCCATTGGAGCCGCACCAGCAGTTTTTTCTTTTTCTTGACAAGATATAGCTATATGCCTATAAAGGTAAATATGCATAAACCGACACTACGTAAGATCAGCCGGAGGCTCAAGGCCATCTCCGACCCGACCAGGATCAAGATCCTTGTTCTTCTGTCCGAAAGACCCAGTTGTGTATGTGAACTTACTGCAGCACTGGGGCTTGCTCAGCCTACAATATCCAGGCACCTGAAACAGCTTGAAAATGAGGGGTTCATAAAGGGAAGGCGCGAGAGTAATTGGATCATTTATAGGATATCACCCGTGGAGGAATGCTGCAGCCAGCTTCTGGACATCGTTATTGTCCGGGCTGAGCAGGATCCTGAGGTGCAAGAGATTAAAAATCATTTTATCAGCCTGAACCGGGCATACGTGGCCGGGGATTCGGTTGTCGGTGTAAAAGAGGTGGTAACATGAAAAAGATCCTCTTTTCATCCACACAAAATGCCTGCCGCAGCCAGATGGCAGAGGGTATTGCCAATAAAGTGCTTCAGGGAAGGGTAGAGGCCTTTTCAGCAAGAACAAGTCCTGAAGGCACTTAAACACGGATTATTCACTTCAAAAGCCAAACAAATGCTAATTAACCTAAATTACGGCAGATTAAAAAATATAGTGAGTCAAAAACTGCAACAAAAAAGCATCATAGTTTTAATGAAAAAGTGTTCGGCATTTGAAGCCACAAGGATTCGCAATTTCACCAAATATGCTGCACTGTCAGGAGATTGAAGTACGAAAGCACTTCTGCCCCCCTCCGCCTTGCATCTTCGGCAAACTCGCGAACCAAATGATCCGGGCTTATCCCCGGGCTGAAAAGGGAACAGCAGGGTCTGTAGGAGTCATAACACCGTGCTCAAGATATTTACCATCATAGCAGACATAATCACCTTTCAGTGGTTCGGGCTGGAGCCGGGCCGACACCTGACCGAAACAGTCCATTTCTTCGTAGAAGATACAACCAAGATATTTTTCCTCCTCGTGACAATAATTTTCCTGGTTGCTATTGTAAGGAGCTACTTTCCACCTGAGCGGACCAGAAAATTCCTGAGTGACAAAAAACTTTTTGTGGCCCATATAATAGCAGCCCTTCTCGGAGTGATAACCCCGTTTTGCTCCTGTTCTGCATGCCCGCTTTTCATAGGTTTTATTGAAGCCGGCATTCCCCTTGGAGTCACTATAAGCTTTCTCATTTCATCTCCCATGGTAAACGAGGTGGCACTGATACTTCTGTTTGGTCTCTTCGGATGGGAAATAGCCGCCATCTATCTTGGCACCGGACTTATAATCGCAGTGGTTGCCGGGCTTATAATCGGTCAGCTCAACATGGAGCGTTTTGTAGCAGACTACGTATGGGAGATCAGGATGGGCCAGACAGAGGTCCCCGTCGCGGACTGGAAGGAGCGTATTGAGTACGGCAAGGACTACGTAAAAGAGATCCTTTCAAAGATTTGGCTTTACGTACTGGGCGGTATTGCCGCTGGTGCCCTGGTACACGGCTACGTACCCCAGGATTTCCTCCTGAAATTCGCGGGCCCATCGAATCCACTTGCCGTGCCCGTGGCAGTCATCCTTGGAGTGCCCCTTTACAGCAATGCAGCAGGCGTAATTCCTATTGTCCAAGCGCTCATGAACAAGGGCCTGCCCCTTGGGACTACACTCGCGTTCATGATGGCAGTCACCGCCCTGTCCTTTCCTGAGATGGTCATACTGAGCCAGGTACTCAAGAGACAGCTTATCACAACATTTGCAGGCATCGTTTCAGTAAGCATAACCATTGTGGGATATGTCTTTAACATTCTGATATAAAAAGCTTAAATTTCCTGAAATTGTTTCATACTGCCAACCACAGCCGGACTGCTAAGATGGAATCAGCTGCCGTTTTGCCAGATGGCTGGCAAAGTATGGTGTATATAAACCATGTTCCGCGCTACTCCCATTTTCTCTACCATTCGAATTCTTCCTTGCGTTCACTGAGCAATAAGTGTAGCTCGCGCATACGATGTTCCTGATATATTAGTTCTTTACGATTACGACATAACATGACCGGGTCTCATTTTCACCATTAACATGCTGTATTTGTTAAGAAATCTCTAGTGCCACTAAAAATTGGATTCAACAAAAGCAATAACTACCACAAGTTACAGATCCCCAAAAAAATCACTACTTTGTTGATTTTATAGGATATTTTTTCACAGAAAAATCTGTTGATATTTTGGATCACCACGGCCGAGCCTGTTAAAAAACGGAAAACTCCAGTCGACAGATTCTGCGGTGGTTTATTGCTTAAGCGTTACGGCACTTGACAGGGATTGTGTTGGAGAAAGGGCCATCAAAAATCCCGGCATAGGAGACAGATGATATTTTGGATTTTCAGTCGCTCTTTGCCTCTGTAAAGCAACACAGGAACTGCTTCCGGACAATCTTCGCAAAAGCTGCGCAGTCCTTTCAACATTTTCCTGTGTACTCTGGTGCTATTTTTCACTTCAATTGCACAGAATTCCTTTTCGGTGTAGACAACAAGATCAACCTCAACGCCGGATTTTGTTCGCCAGTAATACAGACTTCCAATACCACGATGAGCCAGCAATGCCCGGAGATGCTGAGCTACAAGGCCTTAGAGAGCTGCTCCTCCTATCTCCTGCGAACTGTCAATGAGGCCAGAAGGCCTTAAAGAACGAAATATCCCGGAATCAAAACAGTACCACTTGGGATGAGCGGCCAGTAAGCGCTTGGAGCACCTGGAAAAAACAGGGATACGAAAGGAGAGCAGCAGGTCTTCAAAAATCTGGAAACAGCCTTCTAATGTCTTGCGCTGCACTTGTCACTCTTGAGCTACGGATGAAATATTCAGCACAGAGCCGAGGGCTGCTGGCAGCTTCAAGAAAGCGGCTGAAGGCTCCGATATTCCGCATCATACCCTCGACCTGAACTTCCTCCCTGAGATATATGATTATATATGATTTCAGCGTTTCCGGAGGATTTGAAGACTCTGTAATCAGAGGCACCATACCAAGTTGAAGCATGGATTCCAGACGAAAAGAATCTTCTACTTCTACAGCTAAAAACGGACGCATGCTTTTGACCATTGCCCGTCCGGCAAGCAGATCAACACCAGTGCGTTTCAATTTTCTCGCACTTGATACTGTGAGCACGAAACGCAGATCCCGTATCCTTTCCAGCAGGAGATGCATTACATCCAGTAATTCAGAGGCCTTCTGTTTATCGTCTATAATGACGGTTTTGGCGCCGGTTCCTTCAATAACTTCCTGAAGCCTTTCAGGACGTGCAAGAAAGGAACAATAAGCCTACAGTTCCAGAAGATCTATGAGATAATCTGAGCTGAAATGCTGAAAAAGTCAGGTGGACTTTCCAGTACCCCTAGGTCTAAACAGAAAGAAGTTCAGTTTCGGATCTTGGAAAAAACGACTCTTTATCGCCATTTTTGCTTCATTTTTTGAGATACAAGATCCAAATTTATTGTCAAGGCGAGTTTTTTGTCAAGTAGCATTCCTCAGTGAAAACAAAGGGAACGACCTCAAATAATCAAATTATTCAAGTTTCCAGTTGACAACCCCCTTCTTAGCCAATTTTGATTCTGCCCTGCAAATGAGCCCAGAAAACAGAACGGTTTGCAATAAGTTACAAGCCTGCATTCATCAGTACGTCTGCGCCTCCCGCCATACATCTTCGGCAAACTCGCTAACCGAATTATCCGGGCTAATATCTAGATGAGCACGTCAGGATTAACGTAAATCAAGCCCTTCTTCTAGATTAAGATAAAACAACAGGTCCCGTGCCGTGTCCCCGATCTTGTATGATATCCAGAATGACAAAGACAAGTTCTTTTGCCACATTTCCAAGAGATATTTCCTGCCATGGTTTCAGATGGCCGGAGGTATGTCGCAGTTCTTTTCTCCTTGCACGGGCACCTGGATCCTTAAGCATTCAACCCACTGTACATATTGAAAATCTGCAGGGCGTTGCTTTTTTGAGGAGTAAAAGAAATCGCAAGATGTGACTAGAACAAAAAAAGGTTACAGCCTATTTGCCGTAACCCTTTGATTTTATTTGGTAGCGGGGGGCGGATTTGAACCACCGACCTTCGGGTTATGAGCCCG
>DTYO01000310.1 GCA_012961845.1 Thermodesulfobacteriaceae bacterium | reverse complement strand
TATTTCTCCTTTTTTTCTCTCAAAAATAAAGCATTAGTGTGTAGATTGTTCTGGAGCGAGGCTGGATAAGAATTTTCTTTCTTTACAGTCAAGAAAAAGTTTTCCATTTTTGCTGCAGGGTTTGCAGGCTTACCTTTGTGACTGAAAAAGTGCAGGCGTGTCAGGCTGCATTTATTTGATACACGCAGATCTGACCTGCATCAGATCGGTATCTCCAAGGAGTACTTTTTGTATGCCGTCCTGTTTCAGGGTCATCATGCCGCCTTTCATGGCCTGTTCTCTGATGTCGGAAACAGAAGCCTGCTGCTGAATAAGCTTCTTCAGACCTTCGTCGGAGAACAGCAGTTCATGAATCGCCATTCTGCCCTTGTAGCCTGTGCGGTTGCATGCTTCACAGCCTTTGGCACTGTACAGAACTATTCCTTCCAAGTCTTCATAAGTGAGAGGATATACCGGATGCGATCCGTATTCATGGACCAGCAGTTCCTTTTCTTTTCTGTCCGGTTCGTATTCTTTCCTGCATTTGGGGCAGAGACGCTTTACCAGTCTCTGGGCCAGTACGCCCAGCAGGGCGTCCCCGAAGTTGAAAGGATCCATTCCCATGCCCAGAAGTCTGGTAACCGTTTCCGGTGCTGAATTGGTGTGCAGAGTCGAAAACACAAGGTGGCCTGTCAGGGATGATTCAATTACTATGGAGGCAGTCTCTGCATCTCGTGTTTCCCCCACCATTATCACGTCCGGGTCCGCCCTCAAAAATGCCCTGAGGACCCTGGCAAATGTCAGGTCGATATCATGCTTTATCTGTACCTGTCTGAGTCCGTCCTGCATGATTTCCACGGGATCCTCGGCAGTCCAGATCTTTCTGTCGGGCTTGTTGATGTAACCGAGTGCTGAATGCAGAGTAGTGGTTTTGCCGGATCCGGTAGGTCCTACACACAGGACCAGACCGTACGGCATGGTCAAAATGTCCTTGAATCTTTCCAGGTTGTGGGGCAGGAGTCCTATTTTGTCGATGGGCATCGCATCAGATGCTGCAAGGATCCTGAGTACTATGTCTTCATTATTTTCTGCCGTGGGAAGTGTGGCTACCCTGAGTTCGATGTTGCGGTTTGTCCTAGTCCTGAACTTGATTTTTCCGTCCTGTGGGAGCCTCTTTTCTGCTATATCCAGCCTGGCCATTATCTTCACCCTGGAGACAAGGGCACGTTTGTAATTGTAGGGGATGGTCTGATATGGTGTGCAGTCGCCGTCTATACGGAACCGGATCTGGGTGCCACGTTTTCCTGACAGTGATTCGATATGAATATCCGATGCATTTCGTGCAAAGGCGTCTTCTATGATTTTATTGGCCATCTGGACCACTACGCCGTCTGCCTCCGAGAACGCATCGTCGTCTTCCTCGAAATTTTCCTCTTCATCGTCTATGAGCTCCAGCTGTTCAAAGACGTCTTCATCCATATCAGGACTGTTGACAGAATATTTCCCATAGAAATAATCGATGAATTTGTCGATGTCTTCTTTCAGGCCTACTGCAAATCTGAAATCCTTGGCCTTTAAGACACGTCTTATATTGTCCACCTTTACGAGATCATTGGGATCATCTATCAGGACTATGAGTATGTTCCCCTGTTCCCGAATTGGCACGCATGAATTAGTCCGGAAAAAATGTTCTTTTACGCCTTTTATGCAGGAAGGTGTTGAGCCGACTTCTAGTTCATGGAATTCTATGAATGGACATTCATAATATTCACTGATGGAACGGCCTATCTCGGACTTTTCTATGCTGAATTTTTCAGCCAGTATGTTCTCCTGAGGTTTTTTCTCTTTTCTGGCCATTTCCCTGGCCCGCTCCAGATCTTCTTCTGAAAGGAGACCGTTCCTTACCAGATAATAAAACCGTCCATATTTCTGGGCGGTCTCAGAAAGATCTTTCAGCCTCTGGGCGGCGTTTCTGAAGTCGGGTTCAAGCCTGACTATGTTTTCCAGGGCTTCTATAGCCTGAGGTACTGCACCTGTACGTTCATGGGTCAGGGCCAACTGATACAGTATGTCCAGCCGGTATTCCTTGGACAGATGGAGATCCTCCAGGGCGTCCTGCAGATATTCCAGGGCATCGAACGGCATGTCCTGCCTTAGATAGGCTTCCCCTATTTTTGCCCTTACTTCTCCATGCTTGTAGCCGGTGTCGAGGAGCATTTTCAGCTCATCTACAGCTTCAGTAAAGAAACCGGCCTCCATGAGCCCTGTGCAGTTCATCAGCATTGAGGCAAACCGTTGTTCCGGACTGCCTTCTGCTTCACCGTCTTTAGCTCCATTTTTATTTGTACTGTCGGTGCCGCTGTCGTCCTGTAATTCCCGGAGTTTGGCCTGGACCTGGCAATAGACGGGATTGGAACGATCACTTATGGTGTCGATCATTTCCATGCAGATACACCGGGCTTCTTCCACAAGACCCTGGCTTATATATAGATCGATTTCAGCCAGTCTGGCTTCAAGAAAATCTTCTGGATTGAATGCTGGTATATTCATGAATCTGTTTTTTCGCTAAGTCAGTTCGGGTCCAGTTAGGGATGCCACGGTTATTTTGTTGTTGGTGGTCTTTATTTGGCCGATCAGGGGATATTGGCTGTGTTCGTCGAAGTTCCACTGCCATTCCGGAGATATATGAACGGCTTCGAGAGGGCTGTCCATAACAAGAACCATCCCCTGATCTTTATGGTAGAGTATGACCATGACAGGGTTGTCAGGCAGGGTGGAATCTCCAACTGCTGCGTCTGGATGTCTGATTACAGGCAGTTCAATACCCTTCAGCTCAGCTTCTTCTCTGCAGGCCAGGTCTCCCTGGAGACACGGTCTTATCCTGGACCATGGAAAAGTCTTGAGTTTAGCCAGCGGAAAAGTGTCCGATTTGCTGAGAACCTTCCGGGCCTTCCAGCCGGGTGATCCTGCATAGGATATCTGTTGGGGTATCAAAAACACCTGTTTGCCGTTCCATCTGGCAAGCAGCAGATCCGACCACGGACAACTGATCACCGGCGAATGTTTCGGGCTTTGAGATGATGATACGGTTGTTTTTTCCTGACCTTCATCACCTGTATCTTCATGGATATCCCCGGCTGTGTCAGGTGAAGCCGGAACGTCCTGCCCTTCCAGTGCAGCAGTCAGATGCCCCTTTTCATTTTCCAGGCAGATTCTCAGGTTTTTCTGGAACTGGTACAGCTTTTCCATTCCCCGGGTTTCCTCAAGCAGTTTTTCTACAGGTATGATGCGGTGAATGATTTCCTCGAGAACTTTTATATGAGACTCTACAGATGGCAGCAATCCGGCTGGTTCCTGGCAGTTCAGACGGGTCGATATATTTGTACCGCGTGTTGTTTCGAGTTTTTCAGGTTGGGGAGATGCGACTGGAGGTGTTTCTTCCTGTGGCTTATCATGTCCCTGATGATCCGTGACCGGTTCTGATTTCGGTTCAGTCAATCCCGGTTCAATGGCTGCTGAGATCTCCTGGAAATCCTTCTTGTCTTCCCGTGAAGTCTCTATGTCCTTCAGTTCGGTCTCGATGCTGTCGGAGAGTTCTTCCGAAGAGGTCCCCAGGATTTCTGTTTCATGCGGGACTGCGGCTTCCAGTAGGTCCAGGGTTTTGCTCAGAAGAGTGTGTCTGTTTTCAGAATCCAACGGAGCGCTGCCAGTGAGTGCCTGCAGACATTCGAGTCCTTTTTTCAATACGCCCGGGCTGGAGGTGTCGAGGGATTCCGGACTGGCGGCCATGGCTTCCAGTATTGAGGTCATCATAGCCAGTATCCGTTTTATGCCGGATTCCGACTTTATTTTCGGATAGTCCTTGATACGGCACATTATGTCCTTGGCTGATTCCACTTCCTGTTGCGAAATCTCCCACTCCAGAGTCATGAATACCTGATTCAGCTGTTCAAGAGAGTGTTCCAGTGCAGGGGCCTGCCTGACGTCATATGCTTCGGATTCCAGTTCGAGGTCCAGTTCGAGTATGTCTTCAGTACCGTCTGACGACGAATGATCTTCTGTACGAGAATCATCCTCTGCGGCAGTATCACTCTCCGGTTCGGTGATCAGGAGCGGTATCTCTTCGCTTCCTGCTGGGATTTCCTTTACGGCATTGGTAAGGGGATCTATTTCAATCTGTTTGGAGGCAGTGAAGAGATCATCGATTGTGTCTTCTATCTCTTCGGTAAAGCTATCAAGGTTGAGTTCTTTTTCTGTCTGAGCCATGGAGTTGTCTCCTATTGAAATAATATGTTCCTGATCAGGAGAAAGTTATTTTTTTGACGGCATGAGGTGCTTGGCCGTAACATGTCTGATTGTTCTTTTGCTTATTTCCTTCAACGTCTCAAAAACACCGGTTCCCTTGGTTGCAGATGCTTCGAATGCCGGTAGTTTCAGGCCGTTGTTGATGTCAGCCTGGAGTTCTTCACAGGTGAGAGTCGGTATGGGAGTAGAAACCAGGTCTCTCTTGTTGAACTGCAGGACCAGGGGAACTTCTTCGACCTTGAGGTTGTGTTCCCTGAGATTACGGCAGAGGTCTTCAAAGCTTTCTACATTTTTGGCCTTTCGGACCTTGAGGGAGTCTGCAACAAAGACAAGTCCATCCACTCCTTTGAGCACCAGTTTCCTGGTGGCCTCGTACATGGTCTGGCCCGGTACGGTATAGAGCTGAATTTTTATGTCGAAACCGCATATTTTTCCCAAGTTGAGTGGCAGAAGATCAAAGAACAGGGTTCTGTCACCCTTGGTTTCTATGGTGAGCATTTTCCCTCTGGAGTTGTTGCCCATGGCATTATAGATGAAGAGCAGGTTGGTGGTCTTGCCGCATCGCCCCGGCCCGTAATAAACTATTTTACAGTGAACTTCTTTTTTGCTTAGATCTATCAGCGCCATATGAAGCCCTAAAATCCAAGTATCTTTTCCAGAGTTCTTGCCAGTTCCCCAACTCTGACCCTTATCAATCCCAGTGAAACTTGTTCTCCGAAGACGGTGATGAGGATGAAGTCCGGTTCAATACGTGTGAAATGAACACTGTCTTTTTTGCCTTTGTGGAACAGCAATGAAAAATCATCTTCACCGATTAACTGGGCTATCTGGCAGGTAGCTCCGAAATTGGCTGCTGCGAGAGCGGCAAGAGAAGTCGTGTCTATTACAGAGGAATCCTTGCCGCAACTGGTTACTATATTCCCGGCTTCGTCCACCAGCAGCACCATATGAGCTCCGGCCTTTATCAAGGCCTGGTCGATTTCCCTTCTGGTTTTTTCAAGAACCGGGGCTGTCAACACCAGATCCGCCATGAGCTAAAACTCCTGTCTGAAATTCTATGGTCATAAAATGAAAAACAGCTGGTCAGCTGCCTTTTGATAAACATTCTAATGGCCTTATCGACCAGATCATCAAACACATAAAGATTGACTGCATCCGGCTCGGAGTACTGCGGCAACAGATTATCCCGGATTATTCGCTTCAAAAGTTAAGTAATAGCAAAATAGAATGAATTACAGCAGGTTATGTAAAATATGGTGAGTCAGAAGCTGTACCGAAAGGGTGCAACGAATTCAACGAAAAAGTGTTCGGCATCTGAGCCTCAAGGGTTCGCGATTTCACCAGATCTACGGCATTGTCAGGGGATTGAAGGACCAAATTACCTCCGTGTCCCCTGCGCTCACATCTTCGTCAAGCTCGCGAACTGAATTATCCGGGATTATTTCATGGGGGCCCAGGCGGTGCAGGAAGGTCATTCTCTCAAGTCGGTGAACCATGCGGTCGATAAAAAAGTAAGCGATCAGAACCGGGAAAAGGCATGAAGCAACACAACCTTTGATGCAACTGTCGGCAGTCTGGACGATACGCTGACCGGCTTCGGTGCAGTAACTGATGGGTACCTCCGGCAATCGAGAATTTTGTTCCGGAACAGGGTGCAGTCCCTGTACTTCAGATGCCGGACAACCCATTAGATGCAGTATCCCCTGATGTCATGACTGGTGTAAACAGGATCGTGCGGCCAGGAGCTTTTCTGTGATCCGGAATGGGTGCCAACTGATCAATACACCAAATCTTAGAGGACAAGGCAGAGGGAAATATGTCATTTGTGAAACGCCTGGAACAAATCGATGATCTCCCTTCCATGCCACATACCCTGAACAGGGTGCTGGAAAGTCTTGACAGGATTTCTTCTTCTGCCGAGACTCTGGAAGAAATCATAAGGGACGATCCTGTTATCACGGCCAAGATACTGCGTATGGCAAATTCGCCGTATTACGGATTGCAGGGTGAGGTGAGCAGCATAGCAAGGGCTGTCGTCATACTGGGGTTTGAAGAAGTCAAGAATCTGGTAATAGGTCTTGCGCTAACGGGTACATTTTCAGAAAAAACAGGTTTCAGGGAGTTTGATGCAAGACGAATCTGGATTCATTCCATTGGAGTGGCAAGAGCCGGTCAGATGCTTGCGGAGCACATCTCCGGGCTGGATCCTGACGAAATTTTCACGGCCGGTCTGTTACATGACATGGGTAGATTCTTGCTGTGCCTTTATTTCCCCGGGGAGCTGAGACGGATACTGGAGGCTTCCAGGAGTCGGGGCATGTCTCTGTCAGATGTAGAAGAGTCGTGCGGATTGTCCCATGCCGAACTGGGGGCATACCTGGCCCAGAGATGGAATATGAGCGACACCCTTGTGAACACCGTCAGGTACCATCATCGTCCTGCCAGTGCCGGTCCTGATATAAGGGCCTGTTCGCTGGTCTTTCTTGCCGACAGACTCTGCCTCAAAATGAAGCTCGGGTGGAGTTTTGAAGATGAAGATGACTCTGTCCTGGTGCCACGCAGTCTGGGGCTTCCACTGGATGTGGTGAAGAATACAGCCAAGCAGCTCAAGTCCAGACAGAAACAGATTGAAGCCAGCTGGTGCAGTGTGCTGTCAGGCTGAATAAGTATGCTGGAGGTTTTTTTGGCACAGCAGACCAATCCCGTAAAAACACTGGTAGTAGATGATACCGCCTTTATGCGCAGGGCCCTTGTGGAAATACTGTCCAGGGATCCGGACATCGAAGTAGTAGGAGTTGCAAAACACGGGAGAGAGGCCCTGGAGGCGATTGAAGTCCTCGATCCTGATGTCATCACCCTGGATGTGGACATGCCGGTCATGGACGGCCTGACAGCCATAAAGCACATAATGGTAAGGGGGCCGAAACCCATCATCATGGTAAGCGGACTGGCGGGGCATGGCAGAGTTACGTTTGAGGCGCTGAAACTAGGCGCTGTAGATTTCTTTCCCAAACCGTCCGGAACCATTTCCCCGGATATGGAACGGAGAGCAGATGAACTGGGACGAGTCGTGAAGCAGGCGGCAAGGCTCAATCCGCGGGGAATAGTCCGGGCACGTCTGCCCCATCAGGAAGAGAACGAGACGGCAGTTCCCCAGCAGCTCATGGGAGTTGTTGTGGTGGCTGCTCAGAGGGGAACCTCCAGCAATCTGATAAAACTGCTGAGCCATGTGAGCAGTTCTCTTCCCCTGTCTATTATAGCACTCCAGGATATTTCGCTTCAGGTTCTGGAGTCATATTCAGCAGAACTCGACAGGTCGGTTTCATGGACAGTCAATACAAATCAGGACTGCAGCCTGGCCGGGGGGGACTGCCTGCTGAGCAGTATGAAGAACCCCTGGCATTTTCGGAAAGGGGGCGATGGGAATATACACGTGGCCAAAGGTCAAAAAAGGGGAACAGATGATTTTTTCAGAGAAGCCGCGCTCTATATGGGCAGCAGGTGCCTGGCCGTAGTGCTGGGTGGAGAGAATGATGACGGAGTCAGTGGGCTCGTGCATGTGAGAGAAAAAGGGGGAGGAGTGCTGGTGCTGGAACCAGGGGCATGTGTATATGGAGAGGCATCCAGGGCGGTTCTGGAGGCCGGGGCTGGCGAATCAATACCTTCGGAACCCGAGCTATGGCGAAAGGTGGAGACTTTTGGGCGCAGGCTTCTGCTGGAATCATTGTCAGCAGTGAAATGAATCAAGGGCACTTCTGGAAATTAGGATTTTATTTCGGAGCAAGGCGTGAGAGGAAAACATCTGCAGGCATGTTGGTGAGATTTCTAGGATTATTTTTTGCGTGCAACACAGTTATCGGCGAAAGAATGATTCTGAGAGGTGCCCTCAAGTGACTGGAGACAAAGGAATTATGCAGACAGGTCAATTGGCAGAACACAGCGGTATTGAAGAAAAAACAAGAGTCTTCATAATAGATGACTCTCCCATGATGTGCAGGGTAATGGAAAAAATCCTCACAGATGATCCTTCAATAGAGGTGACCGGTCACGCACTCAGCGGGAAAGAGGCCCTTATGAGCCTGCCTTCCACAAAATGTGACGTATGCACTCTGGATGTCCATATGCCGGGTATGAATGGCATAAGCGTGCTGAAGCATATAATGATCAAGTTTCCCAGACCTACACTCATGGTCAGCGCTTTTACTGCTGACGGATCAAAAATCACTTTTGAATCCCTTCGTTACGGGGCGGTCGATTTTTTTCAGAAGCCTTCTCACAAAGTCGGGGAGGACTTGATGGCCCAGGCTCATATTCTCAGGGAGCGTGTCAAACGGGCAGCCAGAGTGCAGGTAGGGGCAGCCCGCTATCTGAGGCTTAAACCTGTTTTTTCAAAGGTCTCCGTACCGGCAGCAGAATCCTCAGGTGCCTTCCCTAACGGACTGGTAATTCTCAATTCTTCAACAGGTGGCTATTCAGCACTGTTGTCTCTGCTTCCCGGCATGACCACCCCTCCCGAGGTTCCAATAGTCGTATCACTTGGCACCCCTATTTCATACCTGGATGCTTTTGTCAATTATTTAAACGGTTTTGTGCCTTTCGAAGTCATGAGAGGGAAAAATAATGACAAGCTGATCTCAGGCAGGGTCTATGTCATCAGTGCCCAGGAATCGGCTGCTCTTGAACAGAGAGGAGATTCTCTGTGCCTGCTACTGGGAGAGCGGCAGGATCTGTCTGATGATGAGGGAGCGCTGGATCTGCTGCTTTTTTCAGCCAGTGAGCTGTTCGGCCCTGATGCTCTGGCTGTATTCTTGTCAGGTGATGAGGCCAAGGGGCTCAGTGGTGCAAAAGAGGTGTTGAGAAACGGCGGTAAACTGATCGTACAGGAATCCAGTACCTGTCTGTCATCCGAATTTCCAGACAAAGTAGTCACACATGTAGATGCAACATCGCGAAGTATAGGGGAAATTTCAAAGATCCTGTCTAATTGGACAGGTGAATAATCTTTGCCGTGATATCGTTTTCCTGCACACATACAGGACATGATCCCGACTCTGTTCCCGGAAGGGGTTTTACCGGAAGGGTAGAAGAAGCAACGCTCGGCGATCTTGTACAAATGATCTGCCTTGAAGGCTTGGACCGCACGCTGCGCGTGAGCACGGACCAGACTGAGGGGACCATATTTTTTTCAGGCGGAAAAGTCGTGCATGCCTCTGTCAACAGCCTGGAAGGGGAAGATGCCTTTTATGAAATAATGTCATGGCCTAGGGGATTATTTGAACTTAAAAAGGAAGTTTCCCGATGCCGGACTGTTGAGACTCCATGGAATTTCCTGTTGATGGAGGCATCGAGACGTTTGGATGAAGCAGGTTTGAAAAATGAAGAATCTGCTGAAAAAGTGCTGAAAATACTCATAGTTGACGATTCGCGGCTTATATGCAAGGCACTGAAAAACTGCTTCGGTGATATGGCCGGTGTAGAAGTGGCAGGCGAGGCATCAAACGGCCAGGAGGCCCTGAGCATGATCACGGAATACCGCCCCGACATGGTCACACTTGATGTAAACATGCCTGTGATGGGGGGAGATGTGGCTCTCAAGCACATTATGATCAGATCTCCTGCACCGGTAATTCTGATAAGCGGGCTGGGAGACGGATCTGTCCCCAAGATAATGGAATTCCTGCGTCTGGGCGCTGTTGACTTCATACCCAAACCATCGCGGGGTCAGGGGTGGAGCCGGGTGGTTGGCAGGCTTGCCTGTGATGTCGGGCAGATCCGCGGGGTGAAGGTGGGACAGATAAGGAGGGCCAGGATGCCGAAAAGGGTGCCACCGACCGGTTATAAGCCAGAGAATCCTTCCAGCGGACTGATTATATTTCTGGGGGGCATCGGCGGTATGCTGGAGCTTCAGAAAATACTTCCGGCCATGGACAGGCAGGAGTCCACGTCCGTTCTGGTAGTGCAGGATATGGATCGGGAACTGGTGGCGCCGTTTGCTGATTTCCTCGACGGACACTGCCAATATTCAGTCGGAGTCCTGAAGGAAATGGACAGGGTGCTTGGAGGTCGGTGCCTTGTAACAGACTGGCGGTCATGCTGGGAAGCCGTCCAGGGCGACCGGGGAATCAAACTGGTGGGCGTAGGGTCTTCTGACAGCAGGCAGAGGATCACGGGATTGCTGAGCACTGCTGCAGAATTTTTCGGCAGCAGACTGATGGTGATTGTCCTCAGTGGAACCGACTCGGAAGCCAGGGAGGGGCTTGAAGAAGCCGCCTCGAGAGGAGCCAGAATATTTTTTCAGAAACCTGAAACATGTCTGAATCCCAGACCGTTGATAGAATTGCTGGCATCGGAGGTTAAAGAAGATAAATTCGAATCCGAAGCCCTGTCCGGCATGCTGTCGGATATCCAGGAGCAGAAGAATTTCACGGGAACGTCACACGGAGGGGACAATTGGCCAGGGTCATGATAGTGGATGATTCCAGCTTTATGAGAAAAAAAATTGCTCAGGTTGTCAGGGCCGGAGGCCATGAAGTTGTAGGCCAGGCAAAAGATGGACTGGAAGGATACAACCTTTACAGGAATCTTTCCCCTGAAGTGGTGATAATGGATATTACCATGCGCGGTATGGACGGCATAAGCAGTGCAAGAATGATCAGGGGGTACGATCCCGGGGCCAGGATAATCTTTATGAGTCTCATAACCGATCCTCTGGTGCTGGAACAGGCGGAAGAACTGGAAGCCGAAGGAATTCTCGGGAAAAATGAATATGACCGTCTAATGACCTTGATAGACAGAAAAAGTGAGGCACGTAATGAGTCAGCTTGATCAGGAAATGTGGCAGGATTATGTGGTGGAGGTAGAGGACAATCTTCAGGAACTTGAACCTAACCTCTTGAGACTGGAGCAGGAATCCCACAATATTTTTCTGTTGAACGACTGTTTCAGGAATATGCACAGCATCAAGGGGGCAGCCGGTTACATGGGACTCGAAGCTACGGGAACACTGGCTCACGGCCTGGAGAACCTGTTCGACCGTGTGCGGCAGGGTAAGATAGAGTTGTCTGAAGACTCCATGAATCTCGTGTTTGCCTGTGTGGACAGACTGCGTTTACTTCTGGGTCAGGTGGCAGAGCAACACTCTGAAAAAGATCCTGTGGATGATCTCCTGGAGAAAATCAATTTTTTGCTGGAAGGCGTCAGGGACCCTGATCAGACAATGTCAGAAGACAAGGACGTGCCGGCAAAGGACAGCCGTCACCGCACCTCCCGTGCGGATTCAGAAGAGGGCCTGGATGATTCCGGCCTTGGAGCTGGCAAAGACAGCGTATGGGAAGAGGATGATGATGAGTTGCTGACCATTTATGCTGAGGAAATAAAAAGCCTTTTCAGTCAGATGGATCGCCTCATGGGGGAATCACCGGTTGGATTTGACAGTGCCAGAAGTGTCATCAGGGATGTTGAAAGGATCACGCATTATGTAGGCCTGGAGGATGAACTGGAACAGGTAAGGAACATCGGCGCAGAACTGGACAGGTTCAAGGACGCCGGCAAACTTTATGCGGAAGATCTGGGGAAAATCCGTGACAGACTCTCTTCGGTACTTGAAAGGGCTCTGGGGCCGCTGTCTTCGAATATTGAACCGGAAGGGCCGCAGATGGCGGTGGGGGCGGAAGAAGACGATGAACTCTATACGATATTTCTGGAATATGTAAGGGAACTGTCTGGTCCGTTGAAGAATGTACCTGATACTATGGATGAGACGTGGCTGTCTGAGTGTCACAAGGCGGTAGAAAGTCTCAAAGTATCAGCGCATTACATGGACTACGGTGAAATAGTTGCGGTTCTTGATGAATGGGGAGAGAGGCTGGCTGAAATACTGTCAGGCAATACTGAAGAAGAAAATATTGATCTTACCTCTCTGAAGGATTTGTGGAGGCGGCTTACAAATCTGCTTCCCGGAATTTCATTGGAGGCGGATGACCAGCCTCAGCCCGGATCCGGGCTGCAGCAGGATACTGACTCGCTGATAGGTGATCTGGAATCTGCTCTGGACGAAATGTTTGACAACCAGGAGCTGTTTGTCGGACCTGGACAGGAAGGAGCAGAAGATGTGCAGGATGCAGATTCTGATCCGGCTGGCGTCACAGGGGCTGAAGGCAGTGTGGATTCTGCTGAATCCCGGCCTGCAGTCCCGCAGGATACAGAATTGCCGGTGACGGAAAGGGCAGAAACGGCGCAGGCTGATTCTGCCGCCGGGCCGCGGGAACAGTGCCGGGAGCCGGCAGAGAATGCGGCGTCGGAGGCAGGCGGGAAAACAGGTGCTTTTCCTGCCTGCACAGGGGCGGTCAGTACCAAGACGGTCAGGATAGATCTTGAAAAGGTGGAACATCTTCTGAATGATGTGGGGGAACTGGTGGTGTTGCGTTCCGGAATTTCGAGGATAGCGCAGGACATGAAAATATTGTACAGGAGCCTGATAGAACAGCGTATCCTGGGCAGTCGGGAGCTTGGCCCTCACAAGGATCTCATGATGAGGTTGGCCGAACATTCAGATGCCATGGGGCGGGTGGTGGACCAGCTCCAGGACGAAGTTATGCAGATGCGCATGCTGCCTGTGAGCCATCTTTTCAACCGCTATCCAAGGATGGTTCGTGATCTGGCCCGGAAGCTCGACAAAAAAGTTGAACTCCACATAGAAGGAGCAGAGACAGCCCTGGACAAACGGGTAATAGAACAGATGGCTGATCCATTACTGCATATCATAAGGAATGCCGTGGATCACGGAATAGAAAAACCTGATCTGAGGATGAAATTCGGCAAGGAGCCCGCCGGAAAGTTGGTTCTGTCTGCCACTCAGGAAGGCAATTTCGTGGTCTTGAAGATTAGGGATGATGGCAGAGGATTCGATAGAGAAGCACTTGTGGAAAAGGCTGTTTCCATGGGTATTCTTGGCCGCAGAGAAGCCGGAGCCCTGCCTGATGAGAAGCTCTGGAACATTATCTTTCTCCCTGGTGTGTCTACTGCGTACATGGTGTCGGATACATCGGGCCGCGGAGTAGGTATGGATGTGGTCAGGAAAAACGTGGAAAAGCTGGGAGGATCCATAAAGATACGGTCTTTCCCCGGGCAAGGAGCTGAGTTTACCGTGCGTATTCCACTTACTCTCGCCATTATTCATGCGCTCCTGGTCCGGGTGGGACACCAGATCCTGGCAATTCCGCTGTCGGTGGTTCAGGAAACTCTTCGTGTCAGTCCGGAAGAGGCGAGCAGCGTGGAGGGATACGAGATCATTTCAATCCGTCAGCAGACAGTGCCTCTCATAAGGCTTAACCGGGTGTTCCGTGGGACCGGAGCAGAGGACAGCCCTGACAGACTGTTTGTGGTAATGGTGAAGCAGGGCGAGATTGAAGCAGGCCTGGGGGTGGATCAGCTGCTGGGTCAGCAGCAGATAGTCATAAAGCCCCTGGCCGAATACCTGACGGACCAGCCGGGATTTTCCGGTGCCACCATACTGGGTGATGGTTCGATAGCCTTGATTCTCGACATCCCTGCCGTGTTGGACAGGGCCAAGAGTTTTATTCTGCGCCGCCAGCACATGATGGAGAAAATGACCATGGGGCTTGAAGAGGCAGGCGGAATGATACACTGACACAAAACAGTAAACGTGTACCTGAAAGATGACACTTGATGCCGCGTGAAGGTTGATGCGGCAATGGCCGATGCCGGCCTTTATATCGGTTTGAGCGCCTGGCTGAGAGAGGGGGGAGAATCAGATCCTGTTGTCCCCCCGTTTCTTGTCTTGGTCTGTCAGCTGGTTTCTTCAGATTCCTTCTGGAGTTTGGTCATTATTCGTTCTTTTTCTCTTTCCATGGCCTCTTTGCCGGCTTCTACTGCGGACTCTATTATGTTTTTCTTTTCCTTGACCATTTCCTTGCTTTTTTCCACTATGTCTTCTGCCTTAGTGCGGAATCCTTCAGTGACTTTCAATGCCTCTTCCCGGACTGTGTCGGCTTGCGACCTGATTTTTCGTCTTGCTTCAGGTCCTGACTGGGGAGTCAAAAGTATGGCCAGTCCGGCCCCCACCGCTCCTCCAAGGAGAAAGGAGAGGGCAACACTGCCAGCTGAATAACGTCTTTCACCACAACTCATTTTTCGGCACCTCCTTTGAAAAATAGGTTTTCTGAAAGAAAATCCAGAGAGGTTTTTACACCGCTTGCCATGCTGGCTATCTGAACAGCTAGGCCCGTCAGGCCCTGCCTGGTAATTCCCGTGGCAGCATGAATAGTTTGACCGGCTTCTTCAATGGCTGCAAACAAGTCCTCTGTTTTTTTGATTTTCTGCCTGATGTTTCCGGTCAATTCCTGGATATTTCCGGATATGATGTTTACGTCGTTGAGGATCGAATCCAGGTGCTGGTCAATTTTTTTTTCCAGCTTTTGCTCAAGGCTGCGGTATGATTTTACAGTTTCGGTCGTTTCCTTCAGAACCGGGAGCAGTTCATTTTCAATTCTTGCCAGCCTTTTCTCCGTCCGGGTCAGTGTGTCCTGAACGTTTTCCTCAATAATGACCAGATTGTCCAGTACAGGATCCAGTTTGCCCAGAATGTTGTTGACTGTCCCGTTGGTGTCTTCAAGTACCACATTCACAGTTTCAAGGGTTTTTTTCACTGACCTGGCAAGCATGACAAAGCACAGCGCTATTACTACAAAGGCACCGGCTACGATGAGCAGTGATAATTCAGCTATTGTCAGGGGAAAAGGCATGATGGTATTAACTCTCAGCATTGATAGGACAAGTGCTTGATTCCAGATTATTTGCTTCAAAAGTCAGGCAAATAATGATTTGCTGTATTATCCGGGTCATATATCGAATCTATTATCTAGCATAAACATCAATGAAGTAGTTGGCAAGGAAACCGGATTGACCACAGGTTAAAAACAGGTGTCTGCCAGAAATTCTTCAAGGGCGGACCTTATGGGTGACGACAGTTCTGAACCCAGAAATTCTTCGGGCGTGCCGCTGAAAACAATTTTGCCGCCTTTCCTTCCTCCGCCCGGCCCCAATTCGATGATCCAGTCTGCTGCCGATATGATGTCAAAATTGTGTTCGATGACCACTACAGTGTTGTCCTGGTCTATGAGCCTGCGGAGATGGCTTGTGAGCATTGAATAGTCGGAGATGTGCAGGCCTGTTGAGGGTTCATCGAGGATATAGACACAGTGGCTTTTGCCTTTACTGGTCAGTTCCCTGGCCAGCTTGAGCCTCTGAGCTTCTCCGCCTGACAAAGTGGAGCTGGGCTGGCCAAGGGTCAGATAGCCGAGGCCCAGGCGGCCGAGCGGTAGAACATCTCGTCGGATAGGTGACTTCAGCAAGGGTACCTAGTGTGGACCTTGCGCTTCTAACGGGATTGGACTGGGAAATGGCCACGGCAGCCGGAAGATTGTGGATTTTCTTTGCTGCAGGCCGGGGCAGCCTTTCCAGAAACTGACGTACATAAGGTGAGAATGTCTCAATATAGCGTCTCTGGGCCTCGGCATAAAGGGTGTCGAATACCAGAGTCGATTTTCCGGCACTGGACGGGCCGGCGATTACCACGAGCCTGCCTTGTAGGTATGTCTAAATCGATTGACTTTAGGTTGTGGAGTGAAAGCTTCCTGAGAATGATGTACGACATTACGACATGAAAATGCAGTTAGTCCTCCGTAACGGCGTGTCGGCCAATTGTGGATGGATACTGTCTAAAGGACCTTTCCCAGGACGTGCCCCTGTCTGACCTCGGTTATTTTCACAGTGACCAGCCTGTTCCGGAAATTCTCGGTAGTCGGAGAGTCTTTCAGGAGCACGGGTATATAATTGGCGGAGTGCCCGCGCCACATTCCGGTATTCCTGTCGATCTGTTCCACCAGACACCGGTGTACAGTGCCCTTCTGGTTGTGGAAAAAGGCCTGTTTCTTTTTTTCTCCCAGTTTTTGTATGACCTTTATTCTCCCTGTCTTTTCTTTCTTGGAGACCCTGTTCGGCATGAATGATGCCATGGTCCCCGGTCTCGAGGAATATGGAAAGACATGACAGTATGTTACAGGAAGCCCGGTGAGCAGATCAACTGTTTCCCGGAATGCCTTTTCGTCTTCCCCAGGAAAGCCTGCCAGGACATCGGTGCCTATGGCTGCATGCGGCATGGCAGCCCGGACGCTTGTTATAAGCTTCCCGTAAAATGATGCCGAGTAATGCCGGTTCATGCGGGAGAGTACAGTGTTTGAACCACTCTGCAGGGGTATGTGCCAGTGGGGGCAGAAGTTAGGGGTTGCTGCCGCCCATGATATCATGTCTTCCGTGACCTCTGTCGGCTCGATGGAGCTGAGTCGGAAGCGTATGTCAGGAAACGCGGAGCAGAGCCTTTCAAGCAAGATCAGGAGGGGAGGGCCGTCCGGAAGATCAGCACCATACTGGCCAACATGGATTCCGGAAACGACTATTTCCCGGACCCCTGTATCGGCCATGATACGGACCTGATCCAGTACCTCTCCAGGGGGGACACTCCTTGTACGGCCCCTGGCAAATGGAACTATGCAGTATGAACAGAATGAACTGCACCCATCTTGGATTCGCAGATAGGCCCTGGTCCTGTCCATGGTGTGCGTAACCCTGAAAGGAGCTATTGTTTTTACGGAACCAATGTTACCCACGTAGAATTCCAGACAGTCATCCTCCCTCATGGCTAATTCCGGCAGACGGGCCTTCTGATCGTTTCCGATCAGGCAGAGCTGTCCAGGCACCGAGTCCAGGATCTCCTGACTTTCGGTCTGGACATGGCAGCCTGTGGCCACTATGCGGGCATCCTTTCTGGCCCTCCTGATGCTCCTGAGTTTCTGTCTGGACTGATATGCTGCCCTGGATGTGACTGCGCAGGTATTGACAATATAGATATCCGCCTCCTCCCTGTATGATACTATCTCTGCTCCTGCGGCCCGAAAATCTTCGGCAATGGCGGCTGATTCAAACTGATTCACCTTGCAGCCCAGGGTATAAACGGCTACCCGCATATAACACCTCCGCCAATCACCCTGTCCTCTGAATACAACACGGCAAACTGCCCCGGAGTCACCGCCTTCTGAGGATCGTCAAAGCAGATGCGAAGTTTTGCGTGAGACAGTATCCGGATCGACGCTGGCACGGCCATATGGCGGGATCGTATCTTGACCGTGTACTGCCCTGACTTTACCTGTTCAACCGGCGCCAGCCAGTTCATGTCTTCAATGATGAGATCGGTTTTCAGCAGGTCCTTTTTCTTGCCGATAATCAGCCTGTTTTTCCTGATGTCCATGGCTACTACGTAAAACGGAGTCCTGTCCGGCACCCCCAAACCTCTCCGCTGGCCTATTGTATATCTGTGAAGGCCGCTGTGGATGCCTGCACGTACCCCGTCAGTGGTGATCATCTCACCAGGCTTCGATCTGAATTCCGGAAGCCCTGCCAGATACCGCCTGTAGTCTCCTCTGAGGAAGCATAATTCCTGGCTTTCACGCTGAACCAGGGGCGCAAGGCCTGCTTCTGCGGCCTTCTTTTTCACCTCTTCCTTTGTCTGGCTGCCCAAGGGAAATACAAGTCTCGGCAGACATTCCAACGGGATCCGGTGGAGGAAATAGGACTGGTCCTTGGAAGAGTCTGCGGCCCTGAACAGGCCTGCCGGGCCGCCATCAACCATGCGGGTCATTGCATAGTGGCCAGTGGCCAGGTATTCCAGTTCAAGCTGGTCGGCAAATTCCAGACACAGGGCAATCTTTATATTCCTATTGCATATCACGCACGGGTTGGGGGTCAGCCCCTGTTCATATGTCTTTATGAAATAAGAAATTATATTTTTCTGGAATTTTTCGGTTTCATGGAGTACATGCAGCCTTATACCAAGGAAATCCGCTGTTTCCCGGCATGAATCCAGGCAGGATTCTGCGGGGTTCCCAGACATCAGGTCTAGGTGGCAGGCCTCGACGTGCCAGCCGGCTTTCACCAGGTCGAAGGCTGCCACGGCACTGTCCACACCGCCGCTCAGTGCGACCAGTACCGATTTTTTTTTACCTTTCCTCCGGGGTTCCATGAACACATATATCAGTAATCAGGCTCAAGTCTCTACGGGGAACTGCTTGCGGCGGCATTCCGGAAAGGCCTGCAAATCCGGATGCAAAACTGCACTCAGGTCATGTACATCCTGAGTCATGCCAGGACCCTGTCCCTGCCGAACTGAATTTCCATGGCCCTGACCGGGCAGACCGGCACGCATAGTTCGCAGCCGGAACATCTGTGGGGATCAAACAGCACTTCCATGGTATCACGATCGATATGGAGGGCATGGGTCGGACATATGCCCGTACATGCCCCGCACTGCATGCACAGATCGTCGTTGCGGTGTATTTCCTGGTCTACCGACCGGATTTTGACGCCCTGTTCTTTCAGAAACCTAAGGCCCAGGCGGACATTTTTCTTGAGACCTGAAAGTTCGAGCACCATAAGGCCTTCCCGCCCTGGCAGGATCCTTGCCTTCAAGATATTGAAACAGAGATCGAAATCGCGGCTCAGCTTGCAGACCAGCGGTTTGTCGGTGATCTGTGGCGGAAAGTGTAGAACCAGCATTTTTTTGTGCATATTAATGCCCCTGATCTAACAAAATAAGACAGGATCTTCTCCCGGCATCTGCAGCGCTGGCGGATGCCCGCAGCAAGGGAGTACGGCTGTTCATCCTTTGCCTTGCACTTGCATTACCTGCGAGGGTCTGCAAATCAGAAGGTAGTGTTGAATTTTTGCAGATAATCCTGTGATCAATTACGATTTTTCCAGATAAATCTACCGATGGATTTGACCAGAACAGAATTTAACTTTAGATTTCCCTTGAAAATACACGGTTTATGTAAATGCTTCAAATACTGGAGAAGTAAAGAATTGAACAGACCTGAATTTATCCCACCGGAAAAACTGGGTTTTGACATCGACGGTGTGGTAGCGGACACTATGGATGCCTTCATAAGGATAGCCTGCTCCGAGTACGGGATCAACCACCTTGAAAAAGAAGATATCACCTCATACTGGCTTGAAGACTGCCTGCCGGTGCCGGCTGAAACCGTAACAGCCATCGTGAACCGCCTTCTG
>DTYO01000309.1 GCA_012961845.1 Thermodesulfobacteriaceae bacterium | reverse complement strand
TCTGCAAGATCGCCTCTTGCCGTGACAGGCCTGGGCACGGCGTCAGGGTCCAGTGATGGTCTGTCAGACCTGAAAAAAAACCACCATATCCCAGCCAGAACTATAATTACGAATACTGCCGGCAGGAAACGCCTGTTTTCGGAATTAAGATTTTGGTTTGATCTCAAGATGTTTTACCCGGTTTCTGTTAAGAAATGAGGATTATTGTCCAGCTCAGGGAGTTGGGATCATCGTCTGACACGTACTTCAGTCCATGTCGTGATCAGATTCAGATTATACTGACTATAATATGGCATACTGCAGTAACATAACAATGAAATTCTTTGCAAGAGGTGATCAGGCATCATTTCAACCCAGATTAAGAGGCCGAAGATCAGGTGGTAAGAAGCCTGTAGATTTCAGGCAGCCTCCTGTGAAGCACGGCGACGTCACTGACCAGTATGTAACCGGATTCACCGAACATGTGAGGGAGATAGTCTTTAGCCTGCCGGTCTATTGTGATACAGAACGGCTTAACTCCCTTTATCCTGGACTCGATAATTGCTTTTCTGGTATCTTCTACCGCATATTGTCCTTTGTATTCGTCATAGTCTTCAGGCTTGCCGTCGCTCAGTACGATCATGATTCTGAGTCTTGCTTCCATGTCCAGAAAAAGACTGGTGGCATGTCTTACAGCAGGCCCCATCCTGGTATAATCCCTGGCACTGATGCCGGTAATACGGGCCTGTATGTCTTCATTATAATGTTCATGGAAGTCCTTGATTCTGAAAAACTGGCAGCCGGTCCGTCTCATGCCGGTGAAACCGTATATTGAAAACCTGTCACCCAGTACATTCAAGGCTTCACAGAGAAGAACCAGAGACTCCTTGATGGCCCTGTTGACCCAACCTTCGGTTGAGGCACTCATATCTACAAGAAAAGATACGGCTATATTCCTTTTGTCTTTTTTCTGCCGGATAAAGAGCTGTTCCGACGGATTGCCCGTTGCCTTGAAGTCTGAATGGGCTTCCACCAGGGCATCTATATCGATTTCATCGCCTTCCTTCTGTCTCTTGAGAAAATGGTGTTCATTGCGAAGCATCTCAAACTGACGCCTTATGGTATGTACCTGTCCATGGTATTCAGTCAGGGTATGAGAAATGAAACTGCCTCTTATTTCAGGTGAATCCATCTCCTTAACAGTACACCAGTCGTATCTGTAGCCATTCCTCCTGAAGTCCCATTCATCATAAACAAAAGTACCCAGCACAGGGGTTTCCTGCCTGGTGTCACCCTGATCTGCATCACACCATAGCCCTGTTGCGAGTTTTACAGCACTGGACACATAGGAAGATGGTATTCCGCCGAGATCGAGTTGTATTTCCGAAAGAATCTCGCTGAATTCATCAGGCATTTCTATCTCTTTCCCATTCAGGAACATGACGGTGCCGCATTCTTGCTCATCATCACATGCCTGTTTTCGCACGTAGGATGGCGGGAAAATGACGGTAGCAGCCTCATTGCCATCCATGGGACATGGGATCTTTTCTTCTCGTATTTCGTCTGTCGTTTTTCCGTCCTGACCGCCTGGATCCATGAGCAGAACGGAAAGGATCTCAATGAACCTGTTTTCTACCTCCCGTCTCCTTTCCAGCATGACCTTTCCCACTTCTCGCGGCACAACAGTGCCTATGTAGGGAAGAAGCCTGTCGGTCATGGCAAGTGTCTCCCGACCTGTGTATGCAGGCGCAAAGACAGTGCAGGCAAGGGCGCTGTCTATGGAGGTTGACGCTGGAGTTCTCAATCTGTACAGGTGTCTGGAAAGATCCGGACATAGACTGGACGGAAGATCAGCTTCATAATCAGACAATATCCACTTGGCCAGCGTAATGACCGGGTTTTCAGAAACTTCCGGTATTTTATGAAGAATATTATACAATATATTTTTCAAACGTGATAATTGAGCTGCAAGTCCTGGATAATCTTTCCTGAGCAGGGCCTCTATGCGTGGTGTGTCTACCAGGGCGAACAGGGCAGGGGAGACGGCATCTCCGAACACCGCTCGGCAGAAAAGCTCAAAGCCGGTCAGCGATGAGTGATTTTTCCCGGCTGTCAGGCTGAACACGGAAGAAGGAAGCGCCTCCGCAAGTCTGTCAACAGACATGTAGAAAGACCGGTATCTGATCTGGGCACATTTGTGTACTATCAGCATCTTGTAGAGCAAACTGTTTGTGTCAGAATCTGGCATAGTGGAGATTATGCCTGGAGCATATATGGAAGCGGTATCCGTATAGATCTGCCTTCCTGTCTTAAAGGAAATGTGTCTGCCGGTGATGCCTGCCGCCAGCAGGCGCATATCGGCTGCAACATCTTCAAGGGAGGTGGCCTTGTTGTCTCCCGCATATTTTGCAGATGTAAGTGACGCATTCGAAAAATATTCGCATGCTGGATGAAGGCCTTTTGCTTCATAAATGGATATAGCACCGCGGACCCATTCCCCCATCTGTTCGACTGTCAGCAGATCAAGGGCAACGGCTGCATTTTCAATAAAACTGAAGGCGAGCATGTCTGATACAGTGCCTGAAATCAATCTCACCTGGGACAGGACAGGAGCTATATATTTCCCGGGCAGCCTGAGCAGTATTTCGACTGCAGTGTCAACATGACAATCGCCGATGGATTCGGTAAAGAATATTTCCAGGAGGGCGTTTTTCAGTGCTTCTTCATGTCTGGAGTCAGCAGCAATTCCGGCTGTACTGACAGCCTTGTCCTGAGAAGCCTGACGCTGGAGATCATCTTCCATCATGATTTAGAAAACGGCCTGGACCATTTCCCTGAGTCCTGCCAGAAGTTCATGATCATCGGCAAGGGGCTGGCATACAGCCGTTTCGCATGCACTGGACGGATCGATACCGGCCCGGATCAGTTTACCGGCATGGATGAGCAGGCGTGTACTGGCACCTTCCTGCAGACCCTGGTCCCTTAGTTTGCGGCTCATGCGGCCAAGTTTTACCAGGCTGAGGGCCTGGGAGCTCGGGATGCCAGCCTCATGAGTCACTATTTCTGTTTCCAGGTCAAGTGACGGATAATTGAATTCCAGTGCCAGGAATCTCTGGCGTGTACTGGGCTTCAGGTCTTTTATTACGCTCTGGTATCCTGGGTTGTATGAGGTGACCAGCATGAACTCTCTGGGTGCCTTGAGGATTTCACCTTTTTTTTCCATGGGAAGTGTGCGCCGGTCGTCTGCAAGCGGGTGAATTACCACTGTAGTGTCTTTTCTGGCCTCAACTATCTCGTCAAGATAGCATATTCCGCCAGCCTTGACTGCCAATGCAAGGGGACCGTCCATCCAGATGGTTTCCCCTGAGCGGATAAGATAACGTCCCACAAGATCACTGGTGGAAAGATCGTCATGACATGAGACCGTTATAATGGGCCTGGCCAGCTTCCATGCCATGTATTCCATGAATCTGGTCTTGCCGCAACCTGTAGGTCCTTTCAAGAGTAGCGGGATGCAGTTGTAATAGGCGGTTTCCGCCAGTTGTATTTCGTCCCCATGAGGAAGATAATAGGGTTCATCGGTAATAATGTATCTATCCAGATCTATGGATTCCATCATATGCGGAATTCCTCCTGACGGCATCTTCAAAAAATGTTCTTTTGCTCCATAATCGTATCGCACGCAAAAAATCAATCCTCGAAACATCACCAAGCAGGTCTGTGGATGATTTTCCTGCGCGCCTTGTTCCGGAACAAGATTCCTGATTTTCAGAGGTGCCCCTGACAATGTTTTCTGCAGGATTTCTTGAACAATAATTACATTTTTTACGAGGGACAACTGAACCGGGATGATTCCTACATGAAATCGCTGTGGAAACTGTTCTTTTTAACTGCTTGACTTTTTAAATAGTTATACTTATCCTCAGTGAGCATTTTCTAATAGAGGAACAGATATTTTTTAAGGAGAATAATTTTTATGAAGATCAAGGATTCCATGTACGTAGCTATTGAATACATGCTTTTCAGCGACTCAGGGGATAAACTGGACAGTTCAGACCCCGGCAAACCGCTGGGGTTTATTTATGGTTCAGGACAGGTGATCCCGGGGCTTGAAAAAGGTCTTAAAGACATGGAAAAAGGCCAGAGTGCTAAAATTACAGTGGAACCCGTGGATGGATATGGTGAACTCAAGGATGAGCTATTCAGAGAGATTCCAAGAGAAAACTTTCCCGCTGATGCCGAACTGAAGGAAGGCATTGGGTTCGAAGCCAGCACGCCTCACGGAACCGTCAAGTTCAAGATCAAGACGGTAAAAGACGACGTGGTAATAGCGGATTTCAATCACCCGCTGGCAGGAGAGCGCCTCCACTTCGATCTTACGGTGACAGAGGTCAGGGAACCCAGTGTGGAGGAAATGGCCAGCCTCGGCGGGTGTGGGTGCGGCACCCAAGATTCTTCGTCATGTGGAAGCAGTTGTGGAGGTGGATGCAGCTGTTAGTGTCTGTCTGAAATATAAAAAAAACGTTCCGTCCGATAGGTAATTCCGGTCATTTTGGAACGGTTTTTTCCGGTAATTCCTGGTTTCAATGCCTGAAACTGCTAATAAATGCAGCATCATGCGCAATGCGGATGTTTTTTCGCGCGCCCTGTTCCGGAACAAAATTCGTGATTTTTAGAGGCGCCCCTGTTTCTGGTTTGCAACATGTTTTCGGTCAAAATGACATTTTTCCAGGGTGCTTCAGGGGCACTATTTCAGCAGGCCGCAAACGGTGATTTTCCTGCCGGGCACTGGAACGGATCTTTTTCAACTTTTTCAGATTTTCCAGTAAACCGTTTTCAGAATAAACCATTTCCGTAAGCATTTCGTTGAGGCGGATACATGAAGCCAGAGGAGTCCTGCATTTCTTTCTTTCCATGTCTATGCGCCACTGCAGTCCCCGCAGGCGTTTCTTGTGTCTTTCAGGAGTGCTCTCAATGAAACTCTCTATTTCTTCGCTGCGTCTTCGTTCAAACTCGTCAGGATCGGATTTGGCAAGTTCCATCCATTCATCGAAATTAAAATTCTTGGAAACTGTTTTTTTCATGGCTGCTTTTCCCTCCCGACCTCAGTTTGGATTTCAAATAATTAATGTTTAGAATTGATTCCGCAAAATTGATACCATGCCAATTACCGGATCTTGCGACTATTGGCCGGCTCCAGGACAGAAAACAGTCAGTGACATTAAAAACAGGAAAAATAGTTCCTGGCCGGGAAAGAAATTTCATGGCCTTTTAATGTCCGTCCGGAAATGGGGGGCTTCATGGAAGGTCAAGACATCCACAAAAATAACTGCAGGCACATATATGAAATTTTGTGTTTATCCCGTATGATTCGGTTTGTGAGTTTGGCTAAGATATAAGGACTAGAGGGCACAGCCATACTTTGTAACTCCAATCCCCTGACAATGCAGCGGATCCGGTGAAATCGCAAATTCCTTAGGGCTTCAGATAACGGACACTTTTTCGTTGAATTCGTTACACCTTTGTTTGATTTTTGAAGCGAATAATCCGGATGTAATCTGGGCAGTTCATGAATGGATGTAACTTCATTGAAGAAGACGCTAACAAATTGTTCTGAAGATATTGTGGTGATTCCAATAGATGGTATTCAGAGGCATAAATGTAATTAGTTGCAATAAAAAGTTTTGTTCAAAAAGAAGAGCTTTAAAGCTTCATAAAACTATCTTCAAAAATGCATAAAGGGATGGATTTTACAGCACCTACTGGCACGCCGATTTATGCTTCAGGTAATGGTATCATTTATAGGGCTGACAATAAAGCTTCTGGTTTT
>DTYO01000308.1 GCA_012961845.1 Thermodesulfobacteriaceae bacterium | reverse complement strand
CCTTTATGCCTCCTGACCTGCCTTTCATGAAAAAAACCTCCTTGGTTAGTGACTGTCCGACAATGATGATTCTTGTTCGACATCACGAGGTGTGAAAAATCTGCTGTCATTTTTGCAGAATGATGAGGACGAAATTTTTCACACAACGAAGATATCGGCAAAAAGCAATTTTATGGACAGCCACAGGTTATGCAACTTCAGCACCCTGGTCTGTATTTGCCCTGTTGATGGCCGTGATAAAGTTCAGAAGCTCACTTAAATCCAAAACCGGTACTGATTCAGAGTCGCCGCATGCGGCCAGACCGGACACGAATCTCTGGTTGCAGAACCCCGTCGTGGGATCTGCAACTGACGCTGAATGATCCCTGACAGAGGTGAGCTCGACCCGGGAAACCGAATCGACCAGCAGCCCGAGACAGCCTTCCTGAAATGTAAACAGGAGGACCTTTCTGTTGCCGCCGGATCCGCCGTTTCCTGAAACATTGAGGATGTCTCCTCCATCGATTACAGGAATAACCTCGCCCCGGACATTCATCATGCCTGCTACTTCGGGGTTGGAATTGGGCAGAGCGCCTATGCCTTTGGCTGGAACGACTTCTCTGACCCAGTTCAGCTCCACTGCCCAGGGGTGTTTACCCACCTGGAAAAGCAGCAGTGGGTCCTGTTGTATATCAACTGCTGAATTCTGCATATTTGGTGTCCTGTCGTCCGATGAGTGAATGGGAGATATTGGAGATACCCCTGCATCTTTCAATCTTATCGACAGCAGTTGCCTTAACTTTAGAGAGAGTACCCGGAATCTAGAGGGGAGAGAATCGTTGACAGAAAATATCAGGAACAGGCCAGAGGGCACCTGTCAAGGACGGTGTAGACAGGGCTTTCAGGGGTGAGTATGCTTTCGTATATGGTGACTTCACTGACCTGGAAGGGGGCGGAACGGATCTGTTCATCATACACGGCATCAATGAGGCGTGATATCTGTCTGCTGGATCTGACCCGGCCCATGGTAAGGTGCGGTGAATAGCGGCGGGATTCCGGAGGAAAGCCGATGGCAGCCAGATGTTCTTCGATATGGTCGTGAAGCAGGATGAGATCCCGGGTGTCTCCGGTCAATCCGATCCACAGGACTCTCGGTCGCCTTGTTCCGGGAAATACTCCTGCAGCGCCAAGGGACAGGTTAAAGGAGGAGTGATTGGAGCAGATATTCCTGGTGGTATCGATAACCTGCTTCAGTTGAAATGTATTGATATCCCCAAGAAATTTCAGAGTCAGATGCATCCTGTCAGGTGGTACCCATCTGATGCCGGCCCTGAAGGACTTCCATCTGTTCTGGATTTTTTCCAGGATCTTTTTCTGTTCAGCCGGTAGGTCGATAGCCAGGAATGTACGAACCATATCTAAGATATCGTCTGAGCCAGTCGAGAGCCGTTTCCGATGCCAGGGCCTGGATCATATGCCTCGTGCCGGGAAACATGAACCGCTCACAGACGGCCTTTTCAGGGGTGACCATGGATATGTACACTGTTCCAACCGGCTTTTCCCGGCTGCCGCCGGCAGGTCCTGCTATGCCGGTGATGGCCAGGCCGAAGCTGGTTCCGGCCACGCGCCTAACGCCCAGTGCCATCTCGATGGCGGTCTGAGAACTGACAGCACCGTAACTGGTCAGAGTGTCGTGCGAAACGCCTAGAAGCTCCTCTTTTGAGATGTTGCTGTAGGTGACGACTCCTCTGTCGAACCACTGCGAGCTGCCGGGAACACTGGTGATCCTGTGGGCCATGAGGCCGCCTGTACAGGATTCGGCAACAGCCAGGGTGCAGCCTGCTTCCAGGAGAAGTCTTCCAGTGACAGCCTCAAGAGTTTCGGGATCTACAGCCACAATGGAGCGTTCCATGAGTTTTTCTACAGTGTTGCAGGTCTTGTCAAAATTGTATTTCACCTCCTCAAGATCCAGACCCTTGACAGTCACGGTTACATTTACTTCCGGACCGTCAGGATAGTATCCGATGCTCAACCCGTCCCGGGTGAACTCCAGCTTTTCCACCAGTAAATTTATTTCCGTCTCCGATTTGCCGAAAATCCTGAAGGTGCGCTGCCTCACTGCAAGCCGTCTGGTTATATACTTGTCCAGTCTGGGCAGCACCTGTGCCACCATCATGTCTTCCAGCTGTTCAGGGATTCCAGGGAGGAAGAAAAGAGGTGTGCCGTCGTGCTCCAGGAGATAGCCGGCGGCATGGCCGTCCGGATTGAGGAGTTTGGCCCCATCCGGAAGCCAGGCCAGTTTCTCTCTCAAAGGATTCGGGTCCAGATTCCATTGCGATTCCAGTCTTCTGATCTTTTCAAGGATGGACTTGTGCAGTACTAGCTTCCTGCCAAGAGATTTTGCCACTACTTCGTTGGTGATATCGTCTGAAGTCGGTCCCAGTCCGCCTGTGATTATGACATAATCCGATCTGGCGATTGCCGCGTGGAGACAGTGATCTATGATGTCGGGATCGTCTCCTATGGATGTGATCCGGCTTATCTGGAAGCCCGCAGAGAAGAGCTTGCTGGCGGCGAAGCCGCTGGTGGTATTCAGAACCCGGCCTGTTACAAGTTCATCACCTATTGCTATAATTTCTCCGTACATTTAAAAAAAACTCTCCGGTACCGTTATGTACAATATTCTCCAGGCAATATTCGCCATTATACCGGCAGCCACGTCATCAAGGACAATTCCCGGACCGCCGTTCAACTTCTTTTCTATCTGTCTTACAGGAAAGGGTTTCCACATGTCAAAGATTCTGAATAAAACGAATGCGCTGGTGATCAGGCCGGGTGATATCGGTGCGCCTGCCAGGGCAACAGCTATTCCGCAGACTTCATCTATGACCACTCGAGACGGATCTTTCTCGTTCATGAGCACGGCCGCTTTTTCTGCAATCCATATGGATACCAAAATGAGAATCCCTGCTGCAGCCAGTTCGATCCCTGTGGAATGGTTTCTGAACAGCCAGTGAAAAGGCAGACCCAGGAGACTTCCCCATGTTCCAGGGGCCACGGGCATCAGGCCCAGGCCCATGCCTGTGGCCAGGAATATTACGGCTCTGTTCTTGAAACCGGCGTTCAAGGCGTCGGCTACGGGGGGAGTGTTTGACCGTTCCATCTGTGTGCCTATTCCCTTTCTGAAAAGTCCGCCGGTTCTGCCCTGCTCACTGCCCTGTAAACTGAGCTGACGGGGATCTGAAACTTTGCGGCAATCCTCCTGCACTCTTCGTATTCAGGTGCCAGAACGTGCCGGCCATCCGGCCTCTTCAGCAATTTTACGCCTATCCTGCCCCAGGGGGTGGGGATGCAGCCGGATTTTCTGGACAGGACGCGCCTGGCGCATCTGTATATACGAATTCCGGCGGTGGAGGACTCATTAAAGATAATCCTGCACAGTTCCTTCTCCCGTGCATCAGGCGCCAGGACAGAAATTTCCGTTCCAGGCCGGTTTTTTTTCATGTGGATCGGGAAAAGAGCAACATCCACGGCACCGGCCCTGAAGAGCTGTTCCATCAGGTAATCATATAGTTCGGGATTCATGTCGTCTATCCTAGTCCTGAGTTCAGTGATTTCTTCCACTGTTTCGGCGTCTGCCCAGGATCCCAGCCACAGCCTCAACAGATTGGGCCGGTCCGGGATATCCGCACTGCCTGCGCCGTAACCCACGGCTTTGACCCGCATTTCCTGAAGCATCCCGAAATCGTCCACAAGAGTCCTGACAAGTGCGGCACCGGTTGGGGTGACAAGTTCGATGTGGCCGCTTGTGCCGTAGACAGGGATGCCTCTCAGCAGCTCAGCTGCGGCAGGAGCGGGGAGGGGCAGCCTGCCGTGGGCGCTTTCTACCCAGCCCTCTGCAACCGGTATGCGGGAACACCTTAGCCTGTGGATCCCCAGGTGTCTGAGGCCGATTAGCGAGCCTGCTATATCTATTATGGTGTCGGCGGCCCCAATCTCATGAAAATGAACGTCTTCCACCCGGCATCCATGGACTTTTGCCTCGGCCTCTGCCAGTTTTTGGAATACGTTCAGGATCCGGGTCTGGATTTCGGCTTCAAGATCCGAATGCAGGATGATTTCTTTTATGTCCGAAAGTCTTCGCAGGGGCCGGGCGGTTGCACTGACCATGACATGAACAGCCCTGAGGCTATGCTTTTTTACTTCTCTGACCGCTATCGATACCCCCTGCAGCCCCAGCCTTCCGGGCAGCTCTGTCAGTTCTGATTCCGGCCATCCTGCATCGATGAGTGCTCCCATGAGCATGTTACCGCTGATTCCGGAAAAGCAGTCTAGAAAGGCCTGGTTCATATTTCATCCCTGAGACTGTGGGCCTCCACCCACGTGTAGATCCTGTCCCTGAAATACCAGGCCGGACCGGCAATGGCTGCGGTGGCCAGCAGGACCAGGAGAAAACCCCGGATATCCCCGTCATATATATTGGCCCCCTGAAGAGTGAGCATTAGTGTTCCAGGCATCCTACCTACTGCACATATGAGGAGAAAGGCCTGCCAGGGCATCCGGCTGAGACCAAGCAGATAGCACAGGAAGTCCTTGGGAAAGCCGGGAAAAACGAACAGGAAAAATATGACGAAAAGTCCCTGGTGCTCCACGAGATGTTCAAATTTTTCGTACAGATCGGAACGGGCCAGATATGATCTGGCGATATGTCTGAAAAAGCGGGAAATAAAGAAGGCCAGGGCGGATCCCAAGGTCAGGCCTATGCTGGAATAGATGAAACCCATCCAGGTACCGAACAGGAATCCGCCTATAAACCCCGTGGCCTCACCGGGGATTGGTGATATGATAATTTGCAGCACCTGTATGGAAATGAATGCCAGGGAGGCGAGCGGCCCCATGGAAATGATGAAATCCCGGAACACCTCTCTGTGCTCCAGGATCTGCCTGAATTCCTGAAACCATTGCCACAGATCATTTCTCCACTGCCACGCGGTACCAACCGCAAGGAAGGCGGCAAGCAGCAGGATCACAGCATTTCTGAGGCTGAACAGCCTTGAAATCCTGTTCGCCGCTAATGGCCGGTCCGTTTGATTATGGTGTCTTTGCGCCAATTCCAGTCGTCCTTGCAGGTATAGTCCATGGTGTAGTGGCCGCCCCGGCTTTCCTTGCGCTGGCTCGCTGCTGCGATTATGAGTTCCGCCACCTGTGCCAGGTTTCTGAGTTCAATGAAGTCACGGGTCAGTATGTAGTCCCAGTAATGATGGCGGATTTCCTCTAGTATGGGGATCAGGCGCTGCCTGGCCAGGTT
Organism: Thermodesulfobacteriaceae bacterium; assembly: GCA_012961845.1. Taxonomy (GTDB): domain Bacteria; phylum Desulfobacterota; class Dissulfuribacteria; order Dissulfuribacterales; family UBA3076; genus DTYO01. The sequence goes on along the minus strand of DTYO01000308.1, from coordinate 2,469 downwards.
CAGCCTCCGATTGCTCCTGACAATGCCCACATAATTCCACATGAGACGACGGATGACATCCCAGTTATAGGAAATGAGAACGGCCTCCTCCATGTCCACGGCTCCGCCGGTATCCCACTCAGGGACTCTGGGTGCTTTTCTGTCCCTGAGCTCTGAAAAAATCTCTCTGGCCCTGAGATATGCCTGGTGCGCCATGACCAGTCCCTCCAGCAGGGAATTGGACGCCAGGCGGTTGGCCCCGTGGAGGCCGGTGCAGGCTGTCTCTCCCAAGGCAAAAAGACCCCTGAGGTCCGTTTCTCCGTATGAGTCCGTGACGATACCGCCGCACATGTAGTGGGCAGCAGGCACAACGGGAATCGGTTCTTTTGTCATGTCTATGCCCAGTTCAATGCACCTGGCATATATGTTTGGGAACCGCTTGATCAGAAAACCTGCCGGCTTGTGGCTGATGTCCAGATAGACGCAGTCTTTTCCGCTCTTCTTCAGCTCGGTGTCTATGGCCCGTGCCACGATGTCCCTGCCTGCCAGTTCCCTGAGTCCGGGCGCATATTTTTCCATGAATGCTTCGCCACTGAAGTTCAGGAGCCGCCCTCCTTCCCCTCTCAGGGCTTCAGAGATCAGGAAGTTCTTGGCCTTGGGATGATACAGACAGGTAGGGTGAAACTGTACGAATTCCGGGTTGGCGATCCTGGCACCTGCCCGGTAGGCCACGGCAATGCCGTCACCGGTGGCTACATCCGGATTGCTGGTATACAGATAAACCTTTCCTGCTCCTCCCGTTGAAATGACTGTTACAGGCGCCAGGAATGTATGGATTATGCCGGTTTTGACTTCGAGAACGTATGCACCGAGACATCGTTCTTTTTCATCTTTTTCTGCTGTACAGGTTCCGATTTTACACTCAGTGATCAGATCGACTACGATGTGGTCTTCCAATATGCTGACAGAGGGCTTTTCATGGACTCTTTCTATGAGAATTTTCTGTATTTCCGTTCCGGTGAAATCGCCTGCATGTACGATACGCCTCCGTGAATGTCCGCCTTCTTTTCCGAGATCGAATTTTTCCGGGTTGCCCGGTTGTCTTGAAAACCGGACTCCAAGGTCTTCCAGATCCCTTATCCTTTCTGGACCCTGGCAGACGATGGTTTTTACTATTCCTTCATGACAGAGGCCGTCTCCTGCCATGAGAGTGTCCTGCTGGTGGAGTTCAAAACTGTCGTCTTCACCCAGAACCGCAGCTATGCCGCCCTGTGCCAGATTGGTGGCCGTGCTGGATTCGGACTTTTTGGTGAGTACGACCACCCTGCCCAGGGGAGCCAGTTTGAGTGCCATGCTCAGACCGGCTATACCGCTTCCTATGATCAGGAAATCAGTTTTTGTCTCCATTTCAGTTGCGTCCTGTCCCATATATGTCAACAATAATTCCCATGATCAGTGTCCTGCTTGATACCCGCCAGTGTAAAAAGCCGAATATGCCCTGAATGTCATGAGCAGATCCGCCTTGTGGGCTATCTCAAAAGGTGAATGCATGCTCAGGAGAGGAGTGCCTGCATCTACTGTGTCCATCCCCTTCTCAGCAAGATACTTGGCGACCGTACCTCCTCCTCCCTGGTCTACTTTTCCCAGTTCACCGGCCTGCCAGATGACGCCGGAATGGTTCCATATGCGTCTGAGCCAGTTGACATATTCGGCATGGGCATCATTTGCCGAATATTTGCCTCTGGCACCTGTATATTTTGTCAGACAGACGCCGTATCCTATCATGGCATCATTCCGCTTTTCGTGGACATCCATGTAATCAGGATCTATGCCGGCAGTTACATCTGCAGAGATGGCCCTGGATTTCATGTAGATGCGCAGAAGGCTGTCCGGTTCAGGATTGATCCCCTGGAGTCTCATGAGATCATATATTACCATGTCCATAAACCTTGACTTTGCACCGGTATTGCCATCGCTTCCTATCTCTTCCTTGTCCAGGAAGAGGGCGATTCCAGTGGTGTCAGGTTTCTTGAGACGCAATATTGCAGAAAGGGAACTGTAGGCACATATTCTGTCGTCATGTCCGTATGCTCCTACAAATGCCCTGTCGAGACCTACATCCCTGGCCTTTCCTGCTGGTACTATCTCCAGCTCGGCACTGATCAGATCTTCTTCCACGAGGCCGTATTTCTCCCTGAGGATTTTCAGGATCCCCATCTTGACTGCCGAGGATGCATCATCAGGGCTGTGAAGAGGCAGTCCGCCTACCAGTATGTTAAGCTTTTCTGCAGGTATGGCCTCTGAAAGCTTCTTGTTGCCCTGCACCTTGAGGGCAAGGTGCGGCAGTAGATCATTAATCGTCAGCACTGGATCCCTGGTATCTTCGCCCAGCACGATATTGACCTTTCGTCCGTCTTCCTTGATGGCGGTGCCGTGAAGCGCCAGCGGCCGGGCAACCCAGTGGAATTTCTTGATTCCTCCGTAATAGTG
>DTYO01000307.1 GCA_012961845.1 Thermodesulfobacteriaceae bacterium | reverse complement strand
TCTATTGTGGTTATTTTTTCACCTTTCCGGGCAGTACGGACTTCTATCGCTGGCCCTTCCAGCCTGTCCAGGTCAAAGGCATGCATGGGCTGCCCACGTTCTAGGAGGATGTAGTTGGTTATGTCAACGACAGAATTGATGGGTCTGATTCCGCACGCCCTGAGTCTTCTGGCCATCCAGTAGGGGGAAGGGCCTGCGGACACTCCTTCCATGACTGCTCCGGCATATCGTCCGCACAGGTCCGGGGCGGAAATGGTTACAGGACAGGCAACTGAGTTCGATCCCGCCGGAGCAGATTCGATTCCGGTCACTCCGGAGTCAGAGAGGGGGATGCCGTATATGGCGGCCACTTCTCTAGCCACCCCGAGAATGCTCAGACAGTCGGGGCGGTTGGGGGTAATGCCTATTTCCAGTACCCAGTCATCGAGGCCCAGGGCCCGGGTGAGAGGCGTCCCGGGTTTCAGACCGCCTGACCGGTCAACAACCATGATTCCTGTATGGTCGTCTCCGAGTCCAAGATCGAATTTGGAACAGAGCATACCCGCGGATGTAACTCCGTAAATGTCAGCAGATTTAACCTCTTCGTCACTGGCCAGCACTGTTCCAGGTTTTGCCAGTACTGCGAGCTGGTTAGGACTTACATTGGGGGCTCCGCACACCACCTGAATGTCTTTCCGGCCGTCATTGACGGTACATATCTTTAGGTGTCCCGCGCCTGGATGTTCCTTTACGGTCTTGACAAGGACTATGACAGCATCAGAAAGGCCCTGGTATGCCGATTCAACACCCTCCACCTCCAAGCCTGCAAGGGTCAGGTCTTCAGCAAGTTTTGTTGTGGTTACGTTAAACGGGACGAATTCTTGGAGCCAGGAGGTTAAGATCAGCATGGGTATATTCCCGAAATTCAGAACTGTTCAAGAAATCGGAGATCGTTGTCATAGAACAGACGGATGTCGTCTATGCCGTAGCGAAGCATTGTAATGCGTTCTATACCGAGACCGAAGGCCAAGCCGGTAAATTCTTCGGTATCGTATCCCACGTGCCTGAAGACCTCAGGATGGACCATGCCGGCGCCAAGGACTTCCAGCCACCCTGTCTGCGAACAGATGCGGCAGCCGCTGCCCCTGCATATGACGCACTGAATGTCTATTTCGGCGCTGGGCTCGGTGAAGGGGAAAAAACTTGGTCTGAAGCGTACGGCTGTTTCTGCATCAAATATCTGGTGGACAAAGGTCGTAAGTATGCCCTTGAGGTCTGCAAATGATACGTCTCTGTTTACAAGTAGACCTTCAACTTGGTGGAACATGGGCGTGTGGGTTACGTCAGAGTCACACCGGTACACTTTGCCGGGGGCAATGATCCGCACGGGAGGCTGCTGTTGTTCCATGGTGCGGATCTGGATGGGGGAAGTATGGGTGCGGAGAAGGACCTTGTGGTCTATGTAAAAGGTGTCCTGCATATCCCTGGCCGGATGATCAGCAGGGATATTCAGAGCCTCAAAGTTATAAAAATCCAGTTCGACTTCAGGACCTTTTGCCACTGTGAAGCCCATGCGTTCGAAAATGGAACAGACCTCATCCATTATCTGTGTTATGGGATGCAGTGTGCCCATGGGCAGAGGCCGTCCCGGCAGAGTAGGGTCCAAGCCCTCAATATGCGTCCCGGTGCTGGAGCTCAGAATGAGTTTTTCCCTAGCCCTGGCAGCAGCTTCTATCTCCTTTTTGTAACGGTTTGCAAGCTGGCCGATTGCAGGCCGTTCTTCCGGCGGCAGAGTCCCGATGGACTTGAGAATCTTTGTCAGAATCCCCTTGCGGCCAAGTACCCTTATTTTTATCTGTTCCAGGTCTTTTCCGCTGTCTGCTGCATTGATCGCCTGCAGGGCTTCAGCTTTTATGTCATCCAGGCGCTGGCGCATATGCCGATACTTGACTCCCTATGCAGTTCTGGCAGATTCGACCAGTGCGGAAAAAGCCCCTGGATCAGTCATGGCTATTTCCGCCAGCACTTTTCTGTCCACTTCGGCGCCTGATCTGGCCATTGCGCTGATGAATCTGCTATATGAGATTCCATTCTGCCTGCATGCGGCATTGATGCGTGTGATCCACAACCTGCGGAACACTCTTTTCTTGGTTCTGCGATCCCTGTAGGCGTAACAAAACCCTTTTTCCACTGTTTCCTTGGCCTGTTTGAAACAGCGGGCTCTGGCCCCCCTGTTTCCCTTGGCAAGCTTGAGTATTTTTTTGCGGCGTCTGCGGGCCTTAAAGCCCCTCTTTACTCGCGGCATGTTTCAAAACTCCTCTGTCAGTTATTGCCTGTCCAGATTTCAGGACATAGCCTGTTCAAATCCTCTTATAGAAAGGGCAACATCCGTTTAAGTGATTTGACCCTGCTTTCTGAAACCACTTCACTTTTTCTGAGTGATCTCTTGCGCTTCGTGGTCTTGCGGGTCAAAAGATGACTTTTCCCTGATTTGTTGTGAACCAGTTTTCCTGTGCCGGTTTTCTTAAACCGCTTCGCAGCAGAACGTTTAGTCTTGAGCTTGGGCATAATAATTTTTCCTCTTTATGACAGTTCTGTACTCTGGATTGCAATCTACAATCAAGAGTGCTCCCCGGGAAGCCAATTCTTAATAGCCAAGTGCTTTCCGGTCAATCTTTTTTGGGAGCGAGAATTGTATGCATTGTCGGACCGTGCTTCATCGGCCTGGTTTCCCTTTCGGCGATATCTGACATTTCTTCCGTAATGCGATCAAGCAGCTCCAGGCCCAGTTCGGGGTGGGCATTTTCTCTGCCGCGGAACCTTACAGTTACTTTCACCTTGTTGCCATCACTCAGAAATTTCCTGATGCGCTTCTTTTTTACGTTAAGATCATGGACATCTGTCCTTGGGCGCATTTTAATTTCCTTGACCTGAATAATGGTCTGTTTCTTCCGGGCTTCCTGGGCCTTTTTGCTCTGTTCATACTTGAACTTGCCGTAATCCATGATGCGGCACACAGGAGGTTTTGCCCCCGGTGCCACTTCTACAAGATCAAGTCCTGCCTCTTCGGCCCTTGAGAGGGCTTCTGTTCTTGAAACAACTCCCAACTGTTTCCCCTGTTCATCAATGAGCCGGATTTCCGGTGCCCGGATCCGCCTATTGATGTTTACTGAACGTGTCTTGGCGATGCTGCACCTCCTTGCAATGAATAACTATTGATTGAATTTTCATGAATCCTTCTGGCTGAATGCCTCATGGCATTCGTCCTGCACCATAGAGACAAAACTGTCAACAGACATGGGATCTAGTTGCTCCCCTTTTCTGGTCCGTGGACTGACAGTCCTGTCTTTTACCTCGTGGTCTCCCACAATCAGCATGTACGGTGTTTTTTTAAGCTGTGCCTCCCGGATCTTCTTGCCGAGTTTTTCATTCCTGAGATCGGTTTCCACCCTGACACCAGCGTTTCTCAGTTTTTCAGCTACCGATTCAGCCCAGTCCATCTGAGTATCTGTAACGTTAAGTACGGCCGCCTGCACCGGAGCAAGCCACAGAGGAAAGGCTCCGCCATAGTGTTCGATCAGGACGCCGAAAAAACGTTCGAGCGAACCCAGAAGGGCCCGATGTATCATTATAGGTGTATGGGGATGGCCGTCGTCTCCTATATACTGTACATCAAATCTCTCTGGAAGGTTAAAATCGACTTGAATCGTGGAACACTGCCATGACCTGTTCAGACAGTCCTTGATCTTGATGTCTATCTTGGGTCCATAAAAGACACCCTCACCCGGGTCGATCTCATAATCGAGTCCCTGGGCTTCAAGGGCATTCTTCAGAGCATCCGTAGCCCGGTCCCAGTTTTCGTCGGATCCGACATACTTGTCCGGCCGGGTTGAAAGATAAACGTCGTAACGATCGAAGCCGAATACCCTGAGTACATACAGGGTCATGTCCAGGATTTCGTGGATTTCCCCGTCTAGCTGATCCTTTCTACATAAGATATGCGCATCATCTTGGGTGAATCCCCTTACACGCATCAATCCGTGGAGGGTGCCGGTCCTTTCATAACGGTACACGGTTCCCAGTTCACACCATCTGAGGGGCAGCTCTCTGTAGCTGCGTCTCCTGGAATTATAGACGGCTATGTGAAAAGGGCAGTTCATGGGTTTGATCTGGTACCTGACCTCATCTATCTCCATGGGAGAATACATGTTCTCAGTGTAGAAATCCAGGTGGCCGCTGGTCTTCCAGAGTTTTCTCTTTGCAATGTGAGGTGTAAAGAGTAAATCATAGCCTCTGCGGAGGTGTTCATCTCTCCAGAAGTCCTCCATGATTTTCCGGACCATGCCGCCCTTTGGGTGCCAGAGAATAAGACCCGGGCCCACATCATCCTGTATGGAGAACAGTTCGAGTTCTCTGCCCAGACGCCTGTGGTCCCTTTTTCTTGCCTCTTCCAATCTGTTCAGGTATTTATTGAGGGATTTCCTGTCGAAAAAAGCGGTGCCGTAAATTCTCTGGAGCATGGGCCTGTTTTCATCTCCACGCCAGTACGCCCCAGCTACACTGGTCAGTTTAAAGGCCTTTATGTGGCCCGTATGGGGTAGATGAGGGCCTCTGCAGAGATCAATAAAGTCGGCCTGGCCGTACACCGATACTGTTGTTTCCCCTTGTTCTTCGAGGTCTTCAATCAGCTCAAGTTTGAAGGTTTCATCCATGCCGGCAAACAGTTTTCTGGCTTCTTCCAAGGGCATTTCTTTCCTGAAAACAGGCAGAGCCTTCCTGATGATTGCATTCATCCTGTCTTCTATCTTTTTCAGGTCCTCCGGAGTAAAAGGTGACTCAATGCCAAAATCATAATAGAAGCCATTTTCTATTGACGGTCCTATGGCTATCTTGACGTCCGGAAAAAGTTCCCTGACTGCCTGGGCCATTACATGTGCTGTGGTGTGCCTCAGGACTTCCAGGCATGATTCATCCGGAAATACAGGTTCAAGTGCGCAATCTGCAGAGAGCCTAGTGGAGGTGTCCTTCAGCTCACCATCCATGCGGACCAGTATGACCTGTTTGGCCTTTTTCTTGCTGAGGAATAAGAGAAGAATTTCAGAGGCAGGAGTCCCGGATGCGACTTCCAGGGTGTTCCCGTCGGGAAGGGATACTTTTATGGGATTTGTCTGATTATCTGACATGGACCTTCTTCATAAAAAGCAGAAAAAGGCACCTCTGCCCCTCGGCATGGAGAAGGAGATGCCTTAAATAGTTCCTGTCCATGTTTCCGGACAGATACTAAATAAACAAATTAGATTGATGGTAGGCGCGGGCGGGACCGAACCGCCGACTTCTACCGCGTCAAGGTAGCGCTCTCCCCCTG
>DTYO01000306.1 GCA_012961845.1 Thermodesulfobacteriaceae bacterium | reverse complement strand
TTTCCAGGCTGCTCATGTAGCTGTTCCGCCTACTATGCGCGAGATGTAATTTTTAGTTTCATTGATTGGGATTTGTAGTGCCAAGAGATTTCTATGCATCTTTATCGTGCTGTTTTATAAGGAATTTAATTTTTGAACTGTTAAAGATGAGTCAGGATGGCTGGGCTGGACTACTGGCCCCACGTCAGGATAGAGCACCGCGGGAGTCTTCGGCTGTTCATGGAGTTCCATGCCGGTGATGAGATGTTCTTTTTCTTCACCAGGGGGAAATCTCTCTATACGGACGTGGTATATGCACAGGGCTGCCACCTTGTATTCGGAAAAGAGACTATAGGGTTGCCGGAAGAACTCATCCGACAAAACTTGGAGAACACTCTGTATCTTTCCATGTGGGGCAGGGTCAGGAAGCTCAATCTCTCTACTGCTGTGGGAATAACAGTTTATGAGGCTTACAGGCAGTTTGGTTTTGGGAGACCTGTTACCGGGCGCTGAGATAACGTATGAGTCCCCATCTCGGTTCGATATAGTAGTCGCACCAGGCGGCCACATTTTTTTTCAGTTCCCTGTCCGCAGTGATGAGAAACAGCTTGTCGTCCGGAGAGTCGCGCCTGAATTCCTCCATGCGGGCCTTGATGTACAGATCGGCCCTCTGGCTCCTGCTTCTGGCATCAGTATATACCACTGTGAGCCTGCCCATCTCTTCCATGTGCAGGTGTTCTTCAATGCCGTCGAATATCAGCTCGATCCTTTTCCAGTCTCCGGACCTTTTCCGGCAAAGTCCGATGAAGCGGTTTCTGGCACGGGTGAAGTCTTTCTGGTCCAGTGCCGCCCATTCAGCCGAAGACTTGATGGCATTGTAGCCGTCGATCACCAGCAGCGAACTTGCGCACATGTCCCTGTGGCCTGAGACAAAGGCGGAGAGATTGGCTATTGTGGCGGGCTCGGCGGACAGCTTGTGCACAGCAGGCGCGTGGTCGGCGGCCAGGGAGACCTGCAGGATCTTTCTGCGTTTTTCTATGAGGCGTCCGAGGGCGTTGGCGAGAAAGTCTCTTTCTTCCCGGGTGAGAAGGGAGGCTGGAAGAGACCTGCTGAGCTGGTTCTTCAGATCCTCCAGATTCCCAAGACCTTCTTCGCTGACTTCAAAGCCCCTGGCCTTGTCGAGGATGAGCTCAGAGACCGGGGAAGCGGTACTGTCTCCTTCCGGCAGGAGCTGTTTCCAGCGGAATATCTCCGCCTGCAGGTCTTCCCCGGCCCGCAGCAGGGCCTGTGACGGCACCAGACTGTCTGCCAAGGCCTTTCTCACCTGATCATATCGTTTCTCCAGCCTTGATATAGTATCGTTTGCGGCAGATCTGGTGCCGTATCTGGCATCGAGTTTTTTCTGGGTCCTCAGAGCGTTTTCAGCCCTGTCCAGCAGGTCATCCACCGTGCCAAGCAGGGCGTCTTTGTCCAGTTCGGCCTCCTGCCCCTCCAAACCCCAAAGTTCTCTGCACAGACCGCTGACCCTGGTGTTTACCAGCTCGTCCAGATGCGCCTCAAGGTGCACGATTTCCCCATCTTTAGCCCTGATCAAGCTCCTGAGCCTACTGATCTCTAGATCTCTTGTCTTGAGCCTGTCTTCAAGCTTTTCCCTAATGGTCTCCAGCTTGCTCCTGACCCTGGCTAACTTTTGCCTTTTCTGTTCGGAACGTGCCAGTTTCCCGGCCAGTTCGTCTCTGGCAGCCATGATTTCCTGGATATTTTCCTGCTCGGCAGGTCCGGGCCTGGCACTGCCGGACTCCACCATTGACACGAATTCAACCCATTCATCCGGCAGACTGTCTGCTGATGCGGTCATGGTCCCAGACCAGATGCCTGAGGTTTTCATGACCCTCTCGCCCCTCTTCACTATCCGAGCCCTGTGGTCAAGCATGAGCCCGACTGCCAGCGCCGGATCACCTGTTCCTCTCACAAGGCTGCGCCAGCAGGAAACAAGCCATTCTTCATCAAAGACACCGAGAATTTCTGCCCATCGGAACCACCTGGCATGTGGAAAGGAGACATAAAAGAGTGCTTTGAGTGTATTGGTGGATGAAACGAGATAAGGAACCAGTATGGCCGTAAGTGTCTGGCGGACGCCCTTTTTCCTCACCGATTCCCTGGAGATCCTGAATCCGGACAGCAGGGCCTGGCCTCTAGAGTCTAAGAGAACCGCCTGGATGAAATGGAAAAAGGATTGTCCCGATAGCCGGGATAAGAGCCATTCTGCTGCAGACTCGCTGATTTCCGGAGGCGTCCAGTCGCTGAAGATGTCCTGTTCAGTGGGTAGGTCGGTCATGATGCCTGCGGTGTTTTAGATAACAAACTGATATTCAATAGAATTTTATCTTATTCTGTTTTTGCTGTCCAAGAGCAGGGTGACCGGTCCGTCGTTCACCAGTCCGACCTGCATGTCTGCCCTAAAGACGCCTTTTTTTACAGGTATGCCCATGTCGGCTATCATCTCCGCGACCTTCTCGTACAAGTCTTCCGCTTCTTCAGGCCTGGCAGCCCGGACAAAGGACGGCCTCCGGCCCTTCCTGCAGTCTGCACACAGCGTGAACTGGGATACCAGCAGAAGTTCTCCACCGGTATCCGCAAGCGATAGATTCATGAGACCTCTGCTGTCGGAGAAGACCCGCAGCCTGGCACATTTTCCCGCGATGTATGATGCATCTTTCCGGGTATCGCCTTTCTCCACTCCGAGAAGCACCAGTGCACCCCTGCCGATTCTGCTGACTGTCTTACCAGCTACCTCTACCTGGGCTTCTGCCACTGTCTGCCATACTGCCAGCATGGCTGTGATTCCTCCTCTCTGCTGGTGTCCGGTCCGTTAATCCGGCAACCGGAAATGCGGTATCATAACAGGAATGCTCCTGAAGGAAAACTCTCTCAAGCTCCTCAGGGGAGACAGGGAGCTGTGCCAGGGCGTCACACAATAGTTTAAAGAAAAATAAGCAACAGGCCGAAGTCATGATCAGGCACTGTTGCCTTGAATAATAGATGAAGCTGTGAAGCACTGGAGGAGTCGTGTTAGAAGCCCAGATCGTTAATCCTTTTCTGGAGGCCTCTCTCAATGTACTGAAGACAATGGCAATGATGGAGGCTGAGGCAGGAAAACCGTTTCTCAAGAAAGACAGGATCGCAGGCGGCAACGTCACTGGTATCATCGGCATCACAGGGGACGCACAGGGTTCCATGTCCATAACATTTTCCACATCGTGCATAACCGCCATAGTGACCAATCTGTTTGGTTCTTCAGTGGATGAGATCAACGACGAGGTCAGGGATGCGGTAGGGGAACTGACCAACATGATCTGCGGGGATGCCAGAAGGCGCCTGGAGAGCGAGGATATTTCTCTTCAGGCCGGCACACCAACGGTTGTTTCCGGTAACAATCATTCAATCACACACATACATACCGGCCCGTGCATAGCTGTACCCTTCAAGACCCAGGCAGGCGGGTTCGTGGTAGAAGTGGCTTTCAATTAGTCCTGTCCGTATTTTCAGGGGCTGTGCCTTCACCAGCCTCTTCCCGTCCTGATTTTTTCCGTTTCTCGATCTCCACCCCTGCCTGTTCCAGCAAAGCAAATGCCGTTCCTCGCTGTTTTTCAGGCACGATAATCCGGTCGGGTTTGAGTCCCAGTAGCCAGTTCCCCACCAGATAGCCCCTCTTCTTTTCCTCTTTCTGATACGGATTCTGTATGAATTCCCGCTCCAGGGTCTTACCGTTGTGTCTGTCTATGACTTCCAGCTGAAACCATGGGGATGTGCCTAGGCGGCAGCACAGTCCGCCGCCCGGCGCCTCTACAGGAGTTATGACCCTGATGGATGAGGCATGGCCGTAATGAGGAGAGATCCTCACCATGGCTATCCTGGGAAAGGTCCTGATGATCTCTTCCTCCAGCCGGTCAGAGACCCGGTCTGCGATCTTTGCGGACGGTGTCCTGAGGATCACGTCCATGTCTACCAGAAATCGGCCTCCGGCGGTCCTGGTGAAGCACTGCTCCACTTCTATCACCTGCGGATGGGACTCGGCCTTTTTGATGATGGCCTTCTCCGTGTTTCTGTCGATGGAAGCGTCCATGAGGTCTTTAAGGGCCATGAGCATCAGATGCCCTCCTGACCTGAAGACGAAGAGTGCAACCACCGCGGCAGCCCACCTGTCCAGGGAATAACCGAAGTGGGCACCGATGAGCCCCAGGATCACTACTCCGGTGGACAGGCAGTCTGCCAGATAGTCCCTGGCGTCTGCTATCAGGGCGGGAGAGTTGAGTCTCTTCCCGCTCTTGAGCTGGTAAAGCCCGAACACCAGTGTGACGATGAGGGCCCCGGAAGATGTCGGGAGGGCAAGCCGGGTTTCAGGCATGGTGTCCGGGCCGAACACGGCTTTCCGCCCGATTTCATAGGCAGCCAGGAGCACCGCCATGGATATGGCCAGGGTGGCAACCGTCTCGGCCTTGTAGAGCCCGTAGGGGAACGAGGGATGTTTCCTGCCAGCGAGCCAGAGACCCACCCAGGCAGCACCGGCTCCCAGGACATCGGTGGCCGAGTGGATCGCGTCACTTATCATGGCCGTGCTGTTCGCCATGATACCCACCGTTCCCTTTACGATTCCCAGGGCCATGTTGAGGGCCACGGACAGGGCGGCCCTTCTGCGGGCCAGGGCGAGGTCTGGCTGGATAGCTGAGTTGGTCTTGGTCAATGGTCTGTCTCTGGGTGTCTGAATGTCGGGATCGTCAGCTAGACATATTTATTATGACAGAAAAACCCTGCGCTTTCAAAGAGAACTGGGGCAGGCAAATTATGCGCAACCTGTATTCCGGTCCCATACTGAGGCCAGATCGCTCTGGTCCTGCTCTACTCTTTTAATCTGCGATTTTTTACGGATGTTCGCCAATGCCCGGATTCGACCGTATATTTCTCCAGATTTTTGTTTTTATTCAGGGTTGGCCAGCCGTGAGGGGTGATGGAGGGAGTGGACTGGACAGGGCGGGTCCCCCTTCTTGGAAGACACTGGCGGAACATTTCAATGAAAATGAGACACCCCTATATCCTCTGAATCCGCTGCTGGCACAGAATGACCCGGTAGTGTTCTTGTGTATCGTGTATAACCCCATGTAATATAAGCAAATAATAGACGTGGGCGTCTCAGATAAAGAGCGAGCGCTCATTAAAATATTGACAACAGGATGTTTGAGTCGTATATTTATGAACACGAAACAATCGAGTAATTTGTAAAGAGTCGCCATCTGCAGAGCTGGAGCGGATTGTTTTGTCACCTGTAACCGGTCGCAGGGTAATTAGTCATTGCTCGAAATTCACACGCTCTGTATTTGACGATTTTTTATATGGCCACCTCATGTCCGGATTTCTTTCGAGATGGTCAAGGCTGGGAAAGGTAAACTAAAAAAATATTGGCCTGGAAAGGCAGGAGGCATGTATGAAAATTGCTGTCAGTGCCACGGGAAAAGGTATCAGCGCTAGCATAGATCCGAGGTTTGGAAGGGCTGGTTACTTCGTGATAGTGGATGCAGACTCTGTACAGGTAGTAGATGTCATTGACAATTCCATAGCTCAGAATGCAGCTCATGGTGCAGGGATCAATGCTGCAACCATGATAGTAGAGGCAGGGGTGGACTCAGTCATTACCGGCAAAGTAGGGCCAAAGGCATATGCGGTGCTTGAGGCCGCAGGGATAAAGGTCATTCCGGATTGCAGCGGCACAGTGCTGGACGCAGTGGAGCAGTTCAAGAGTGGGACGGCCCGTTCTGCAGATGGTCCTACTGAAAATGCCCATCCTGGCCGGCCGGCCGGCCAGGCCGGAGGGGCAGGGGGTGGAATGTGCAGGAGAAGAGATATGGGTCAAGGTGGCGGCGGCAGGTGCGGCGGAGGATTTGGCCGGAGAAAATGACATTTTTGTGTCTGACCAGGGCTTGCATGTCATGAATGTTGCAATTGCCAGCGGAAAGGGCGGTACCGGGAAGACCACTGTCGCTGTCAGTCTCGCACTGGCAGCAGAGATGCCTGTCTGGTTTCTGGACTGTGACGTTGAAGAACCGAATGCCCATATCTTCCTCAATCCGTCTCTTGATACTTCATCTCGTTGTACTCTCAGCATACCGTCTGTCGTGGAAGAGAAATGCAGCTACTGCGGAAAGTGCCGTGAGATCTGCAGGTTCAACGCCATTACCGTCTTTGGACAGCATATAATGACCTTTCCCGAGCTCTGTCATGCCTGCGGCGGCTGTTTTCTGGTGTGCCCTGATGAAGCCCTCGCAGAATCTGAACGGGAAGTCGGTGTAGTGGAAAGAGGCTCATCCGGCACTGTCGTTTTGGTCCAGGGCAGGCTCAGGGTAGGTGAGGCCATGGCTCCCCCTCTTATCAAGGCGGTAAAGGCGGAAGTGCCTGCAGGTGCGCGTCTTGTCATACTAGATGCGCCTCCGGGAACATCGTGTCCGGTGATTATCACGGTGGAAGATGCAGACTACACGCTACTGGTTACAGAGCCTACCCCCTTCGGCCTTCATGATCTCAAACTGGCAGTTGGTGTCCTCAGGCGGCTTGATCGTCCTTTTGGTGTAATTATCAACCGTTCGGACCTGGGGGATGCGGATGTGGAGAACTGGTGCAGGGCCCAGGGAATCCGTGTACATATGTCCATCCCTTTTGACAGACGGATTGCAGAGGGCTACTCCACAGGGGAACCTTTGATTGTCACAAGGCCGGATCTCAGGCCTGCCTTCGAGAAGGTTCTGGAGGAGGTGCTCCAGTCATGAAGGAAATCCTGGTTCTCAGCGGGAAGGGAGGTACCGGAAAGACCACGCTGGTGGGTGCCATGGCTGTTATCATGCCAGATAAGGTCTTGGCGGACTGCGATGTGGACGCTGCCGATCTCCATCTGCTGCTCTCTCCGGAGGTAAGTGAAAGGAACGAATTCTGGTCCGGTGTCAAGGCCGGGGTGGATACAGGGAGGTGCTCCGGATGCGGGTCCTGCTTTGAAATTTGCCGTTTTGATGCAGTCATCATGGCGGAAACCGCAGTGATTGACGATTTTCACTGTGAAGGGTGTGGAGTCTGTTATGAATTCTGTCCGGAAGGGGCTATTTCTCTCAGGGACAACAGATCCGGCATGTGGTTCAAGTCAGTCACAAAGTATGGGCCGATGATCCATGCCGCCCTGGGAATCGGGGAAGAAAATTCAGGCAAGCTGGTCAGCCTTGTCAAGAAGGAGATCAGGGCTCTTGCTGAGGAACAGGGTGTCAGGTGGATTCTGGTGGACGGGCCTCCGGGCTTAGGATGTCCGGTGATAGCCGCATTGTCCGGGGCCGATCTGGTCCTGATAGTGACAGAACCTACCATGTCCGGACTTCATGACATGATAAGGGTTGCAGACCTTGCAGAACATTTTAAGATTCCCGTCTGCGTATGCATCAACAAGTGGGATCTGAACCGGAATATGGCCGATAACATAGAAAATGAATGCAGAGTGAGAAAAATTCCTGTGACAGGGCATGTCCCTTTTGATGCAGATGTGGTAAACAGTCTGGTGGCTGGCAGGCCCCTGTTGGAGTATTCAGACGGCCCGGCCGCCCGGGAAATCCAGAATATCTGGAAAAATCTTAAGAATATTTCTTTTTTGGAGGAAAACGAGTGAACGCACAGCCCTGTGGAACAAAAGAAAACCCTGTTCTTTCCGAACAGGACAAAAAGATTCAGCAGATGCTCGGCAAGATTGATCACAAGATCATGGTCATGAGCGGTAAAGGAGGGGTTGGAAAGAGCACTGTGTCTATCAACCTGGCAATAGGCCTTTCCCTGGAAAATTATTATGTGGGACTGCTGGACGTGGACCTGCACGGCCCCAATATTCCTAAGATGCTCGGGGTCGAACGGGGTGAGCTTCAGCGGCGTCCCGATGGTACAGTGGGGCCGGTGTATTATTCGCCCAACCTGAAGTTCATGTCCGTAGAGCCCCTACTCCCTGACAGGGATTCAGCTGTGATGTGGCGTGGCCCCATGAAGATGTCGGCCATCAGGCAGTTCATGTACGATATAGAATGGGGAGACCTGGATTATCTGGTAATAGATGCTCCTCCCGGAACTGGCGACGAGCAGATGACCATTGCCCAGACAATACCGGATGCCTATGCGATCATCGTTACCACTCCCCAGGAGGTCTCTATCCTGGACGTGAAGAAGTCCATCAGTTTTTGCAAGCACGTCAACATGCCCATTCTGGGAATAATAGAAAACATGAGCGGCATGATATGCCCGCACTGCGGTAAGGCAATTGATGTCTTCAAAAAGGGCGGCGGGCAGAAGATGTCGGAAGAGCTGGGACTTCCATTTCTGGGGCGTATACCCGTTGATCCCAGGATCGTTACCACTGGTGATGCAGGCCAGCCCATACTTGCGAAATATCCCAACAGCCAGACGGCAGAGGCCTTTGAAAAGGTGGTCAGGAATGCAATAAATGTCACACAGGCCATGAAGGCCCGAGAGAAAGAAGAAAAAGACAGGGAGGATTCTGAAGAATGAAGATAGCAGTACCTGTAGAAAACGGAGTGCTGTGCAGCCATTTCGGCCATGCAGCACGGTTTGCTTCTGTAGATATCGAAGACGGCAGAATAGGTGAGAGCCGGCTGCTTGTACCGCCTCCTCACGAACCGGGTTCGCTTCCGCGATGGCTCAAAGAACTCGGAACCACTCACGTTATCTGCGGCGGTATCGGAGCCAGAGCTGTTGAACTGCTCCAGGCTGCGGGTATAGAGGTAGTTTCCGGGGTGTCCAGCATGGATCCCGCTCTTGCAATCGGGGAGTTTCTTGCCGGAAGGCTACAAGGAGTAGGCGGGCCCACATGCCAGGGACACGGCCACGGAGAAGGCGGACATACATGCGGCGGACACTAAAAGGACACTGAATACAATGCCAATATATGAATACCTGTGCGAGGACTGCAGGGCAGTCAATGAGGTGCTGGTTTTTACAAGCATGCGGGACATAAAGTGCCCGGCATGCGGGTCGGAAAGGCTCACCAAGCTGATGTCGGCCACCTCGTCTTCAACAGGGTCGTCTGCATCTAGGCTTCCCGGCCATGGCGATACGGGCTGTTGCGGTTCTAGGCCGGGCGAAGCGTCCAACTGCGCAGGCCCTGGAAGCTGCTGCGGAAAGGCCTGAAACCGCGTCGGCCACGGTTGGATTGTGTCTGATCTCAGGTGCAGACTAGACGATCTCTATGCCAAGTATAATAGACCGGAGCTTGTACATCCAGATCCCCTGGAATTCCTTTATAGATACAGAAGAGCGGCTGATCGGGAGATAGCCGGTCTGGTTGCTTCGTCCCTTGCATACGGCAGGGTTGCGCAGATCCTGAAGAGCGTTGCCTGTGTACTGGAACGAATGCATGAGCCGGCTGAATTTTTGAAAAATTCATCCGAATCCGAACTGCTGAACACTTTCCGGGATTTTTGTCACAGGTTTACCTCCGGTTCTGATCTGGCCGTGCTGTTGGCAGGCGCAGGGCGGGCCATCGAACGATATGGTTCCCTGGAGGCCTGTTTCTGTTCGGGCCTCAATCCGGACCATGAAACGGTCACACGAGCCCTTTCCAGGTTTTCAAAAAAGATATGTCTCGAATACGGGGCCGGACCGTCTTATCTCCTGCCTGATCCGGACCGCGGGAGCGCCTGCAAGCGGGCCTTTCTCTTTCTCAGGTGGATGGTTCGAAGAGACAGCGTTGATCCGGGCGGATGGTCGTGTGTCCCGGTCTCCAAGCTGGTGGTTCCCTTGGACACTCACATGTTCAGAATTGCCGGGATGATGGGTTTTACCGCGAGGAAGCAGGCCGATCTGAGGGCCGCCCTGGAAATAACCCGGCATTTCAGGAATGTGAACCCTGCCGATCCCGTGAAATACGATTTCGTACTGACCAGATTCGGCATAAGAAATGACATGGACTGCGGAGACCTGCAGATCGACTTGGGATCTTCAGGGCCGGGCAGACGAAAATAAGGCCTCAGGAATCATTTTTTCGGACCCCGTATG
>DTYO01000305.1 GCA_012961845.1 Thermodesulfobacteriaceae bacterium | reverse complement strand
TTATGTCAAATATGTACTATTGACCCCGTGAGTAGCTACCCGGGAATAAGATTTTTTTTACCGTGGGACGCAAAGTGTCAGAATGCTTGGGCGGCACTGCGGAGCAGTGCCACCGGATGAGCGCCCGAGCGATGGGGTGAATCCGGGTCCAAAGGTCAAATCAAAGATCAAAATTGAAACGGTCTGAAAATGTCGAACCGCAGCCAGACCTGGTTTCCTATGGTATCCCGATCATATTCCGTGTCCCACCTGTAGCGGAAGTTGTAATACAGCCCCAGATTACTCCTTTCAGTCAGGCGGTAATAGATGCCGGGTGAGACGGTGAAGGTAGTCTGGTCTACCGGATCCGGACCACCTCCGGAATTATAGTATGTACAGGTGATTGCACCCTTGCACCTCAGTCTTTCGAAAAGCCCGTAATCCATATTGGTGACCAGACGGGTGCGGAGGACGCTTGCTCCGCCGTAGCCTGTAGGATAAATATCCTGAAACAGGGCAAGGTTCCAGTAGCCTCTCTCAAGCAATCCTCTCAGGGAGAGGGAGCCTACAAACTTTAAATAGGTTCTGGTCTTCTCAAGTGTAACCGGAACCCACTTTCCAGGGGCCACTGGGATGAACTCGGAAACCTTCATGTCTCGCCATGAATAAGAGGGGCCGGCGCTTGCAGTCAGGCGGAGGCGCTCTGAAAAAGGATATTCCATACCGAAATGAAGCTGAGTGGAATACTCGCTGGTTGCATCGTCATCGGGATCGTTGATATAAAAACCCGGCCGGACAAAGACACGGGTAGGCCGGTCTGACCACAGATAATCGTAGGTAAAGTATATCCTGTGATTACTATAGCCGGTATTCGCATCTGTTGAGTATTCAGTCCTCTCGAACAGGTAATCAAAGCCCAGGGAGGATCGTTCAGTGAACTGCCAGTCCATTCTGGGGTGAAGATCAAATACCTTCCGGTCATCGAGATTGAGGACAATACCCTGTTCCTGGAATTCGGTATTGAGAGTGTCATCCGTCCTGTAGCTGCCGTCCAGAGCCAGACGGAGCCGTTCGGTAACCCTGCTCTTAACACCTGCCTGGTAATATTGATAAATTGTGTTTACTTCATCGTGATCCCAGTATAATTTCCCTTTTAATCTGGCGGTAGCGTAAGCGGTGTTTCTTTCCGTTGAGTATCGCCACATTACTTCAGGAACGGCCTCAAGGATCATATCCCGGATTTTGTTGGAGCTTGAGAATGTAATGTTGTCATTATAGACGGTCCGTAGATCTATCCTAAAGGTAATTGTCTGCAGATCTGCGTGGACCAGCGGAGCTGTTGCCGCCGTTATGATCAGAAAAAGAAACAGCAGCCTGACGTCAAATCGCCGCATTGTAGAGCCTCCCTCCGAACTCTCCCGATTTGTCGGAATTAAGGAATTATTACCACATCACCGCTCTTGAGTATGATGTTCTGTTCCATGTGTTTGCCTTCGGCCACGTCGTCGTAATCAAATTCTATTGCAGTGGAGCTGCCGTCAGGCCCCTGACGCAGTATGAGGATGTTCCCTTCGCTGGCAAACGGATTGGTCCCTCCAGCAAGACTGATGGCCTGTACCACGCTGACCGGGTTTGGCAGTACGAATATGCCGGGCTTGTTGACCTTGCCCACTACGTAGATCTTGTAGCTTTCTATCTTGACAGGGAGAACAGATACAGTCGGGGAGGGGATATATTCCTTGAGTCCGTTGACGATGTCGCTGTGTACTTCCAGTATGGTCCTGCCGCCCGCCTTGATCTGGCCCACCAGAGGAAAACTTATATAGCCGTCTGGCTGCACGATGACCTGCCTAGTCAGGTCCGGATCCTTCCAGACGGAAATTTCAAGCACATCTCCCGGACCGAGCCGGAAGCTTGGAGTTTGGTCGGCTATGGCCGGAAGTGCCAGTATAAACAAAATGAAGGAAACAGAAAAGATTTTGGAGTATAGTCTGTTCATGTCCGGTATCGCCTCCTGAAAATCATATTGCTGGTTTTTTATATTATTTTGCCTATATAACCCTTGCTCTTCAGGCAGAAGAGGACCTCATGCAGGGCTTCTTCAGGCCTGATGTCCGTGGTGTCGATCACCACGTCGGCATTTACAGGCTCTTCATACGGATCATCAATGCCGGTAACTCCTTTTATCTTGCCAGCGACAGCCTTGGCGTAAAGGCCCTTGCGGTCTCTTTTCATGCAGACTTCAAGGGGGGTGGAGACGTGGACCTCTATGTAGCCTCCGTACTTCGATATCAGCTCCCTGTTCTGTCTCCTGGATTTTTCATAAGGGGCAATGGGAGCACATAGTGCGATACCCCTGTTTTTCGTTATCTCACTTGCCACAAAACCTATGCGTATCACGTTGATGTGGCGGTGTTCCCTGGAAAAACCGAGTTCACTTGAAAGATGCCTCCTGACTATGTCTCCGTCCAGAAGTGTAACGGGCCGGTCACCCATTTCAAGGAGTTTGGTAAACAGCAGCTTCGCCAGGGTGGATTTGCCCGATCCCGACAGTCCGGTGAAAAGGACGGTAAAACCCTGCCTGCTTCTGGGCGGATAGGCCTTTTTCAGTTCCTCCATCACCTCGGGAGGAGTAAACCATTTGGGAACCGGAAGTCCGTATTCCAGCCTGCGCCTGAGTTCGGTGGCGGACAGTTTTCTGAGGGCCAGCCTGGAGGAGCACTCCTCTTCGGCCATGAATTCGGCTTTTTCTTCAGAGTAAACCATCCTGCTGAAGGGGATGATCTCTATGCTGCATTCCTCTTCATACTCTTCCAAGAGTTCTCTGGCGCCGAACCTGGGATAATAGTGGGGCCGGTCTGAAGCAGTAAATGGGTCTGCGTGGTTAGGTGTGACGATAAAGTGGCTGCATCCGTAGTTCTTGTTGATTATCGCCTGGAGGAGAGCCTCTCTGGGGCCTGCCATCCGCATTGCATGGGGAAGGAGATTCAGAAACACCGATCCGGGCGGATAAGATGCCAGTATGGCCTGATAGCATCTTACCCGCGCATAGTGGCCTATGTCTCCCGGACTGGTGGGACCGACAATGGGGTGGAGCAGGATGTTGGCCTTGGCCTGGTTTGCAGCCCTGATGGTCATGGCCCGGTGTGCGTTATGCAGTGGTCTCCTTGTCCCGAAAGCAACTATCCGTTTCCAGCTGGCCTTGTTGAAACAGGCCCTGACCTCTGCCGGAGTCTGCCTCAGCATCCTGTAGTCGTAGTGAACGGGCAGATGGATTCCTTCCAGCCTTCCGCCGATATAATGGGACCCCGCCTCTTCGAAGAGATATCCTACTCCGGGGTGTGAGGTTTCATCGGTGGAATATACCTTTCTGGCCTCTTTTTTCTTGTCCGGCCGCCAGATGTCTTCCACAGTCAGGACGGCTAGCATGAATCCTTCCTGATCCAAAAGCGCCACCTGATCACCTGCGGTTATGGACCCGGCGGTTTCTGCCGGTATATCAAGTGTTACGGGCAGGGGCCATAGGGTACGGTCCGGCAGGTGGAGAGTCTCAACGACGCTTTCATACTGTTCTCTGTTCATAAAGCCGCCCAGAGGAGAAAAAGCGCCGGTAAGCAGGAGCTCAAGGTCGCATTCTTGCCTAGGGTTGAGTTCGATGGACGGCATGTCAACCGCAAGTTTCCGAAGATCTGCGACCCTTTCAGGCGAAACCATTAGATTTTTCAAGGTGCCGCCGTGAGGGGTGATGAGTGATGAGGGGCTCATTGCTTTTTAGTGACTCTTATACAATATTCAGCATAATGCTAATATTATGTAGCAAGATCAGGTTGTTATCCCTAATGAGGTCTTGCTATGAAAATGCCGGCCATATGTCTTCTGGAATGGCAGAATAAATTTGGTACTGAAAGGGCTTGCAGCAAAACTTTGGCCAAGATCAGTTGAGACTGCTCAATGCAT
>DTYO01000304.1 GCA_012961845.1 Thermodesulfobacteriaceae bacterium | reverse complement strand
CGTTATGAGGATTCGGCCTTCTTTAATGGCTTCGAGTGCCCTGAAGGTCACCTTTGGTTTATCGGCGTCGATCAGCATCACGTCAAATTTTCTGGCCTTCCTGATCAGTTCTTCTCTCAGCTTTGCCGTCTTGAACCGGCAGATCATGGCAATCTTATATCCCTTGATAGACATGGCCAGAGGCAGAAATTCTACAGCCCCGAAGTGACCTGTAACAAGGATTGCTCCCTTGCCCGATTTGGCGATCCGGTCCAGCCGGCTGCTGTTGGCAACATGAAGCCTGAGGCTTAGGAACTCGAACATTTCGGTAAGAGGTCGATGTGCCATTATGAGTTTTTCATAATAGTGTTCAATAATCCCTTTGTAGGTATTGATGATGTCTATATAGGTCTGGGGAGTGGTCTGGTTCAGGTGAAGGACGTATCTGAGGCATACGGCTATCTTTTTCATGTCAGCGTGTTTCATTATAAAGTAAAAGAAACCTATCAGAAACAGGTAGCAGCGCAGAACCGCAAAGGGCATTGACCTGGTCAGTCTCACATTAAAGGACAACTGAAAAAACTGACTGAGTCCCATGTTTGTAATTCTGAACATAGTTTTCATTTTCAACTTCCTCCTTCAATCGACAGATGAGCTGTAATTTCCAATTGCATTTCGGCGATCTTGAATCTGTAATATGCGTTATGTAGATGAATTTTAGCAGGATTAATGCCATTTCTTAAAAAAAAACCTCTGGTTAACTTATCGTCAGTAAATAATGTTTTTTTTAAGTGATATTAACAATAAATGTTGAAAAATATGCAAAATAATATCCTTTCCACCTGCAGTGGCCGTATCAGAGTGCATGAATCCGTCGCCACTGCTGCCGGATAAACTGAGCAGATTTTCATTTTGACAGGATAATATTGAACGATATTATCCTGTTATGTCATAATCTTGACATCTTCAAGAGGCCGGGCCATTAAAAAGCGTAGGAGCTCTGCTATAGACAAGAATAAACAGGCAGGTACAAAGACCTTCTTTGAGGACTTTTTATTCTTGTTGAAATCAGCGAAAGGATTTATATTCGGACAAGTCTTGTTTTTTGTTCAATTGAAAAGGAGGCTTTCATCAGATACTTCGTGTTTGTCTTCCC
The DNA here is from genome assembly GCA_012961845.1 of Thermodesulfobacteriaceae bacterium. Taxonomy (GTDB): domain Bacteria; phylum Desulfobacterota; class Dissulfuribacteria; order Dissulfuribacterales; family UBA3076; genus DTYO01. The sequence goes on along the minus strand of DTYO01000304.1, from coordinate 2,344 downwards.
GATATGTTCAGTGCATTTTTACTGTCTGCTTCATGTCCCTTTGCATTAAAAAGTTTTTTCTCAAATTAGTTTTTGGCAAATATAAACTTCTTTGTTATCAGCAATGTTTTAATTTGACAGGCCATTACCCTCCAGCCAGCAATGAAAAAAGAAATAGGTTGCATAAATTCATGTGCCGTCATCAGATATATTGAAAATAAGGCACCAGATAAGCTTGATCAGCTTTTTGAAAATCTGGGGCCTGAAATGGCTGGTATAGCAGATCCAAAGGTATTTTTGTCAGATTTCAACAACTGGATCTCATCTTCTCTCATGGTGGAACTGTTCAGGAGAGCCAGCAGGATACTGGGAGACGAAAATGCAGCATTCCATATAGGTTATGATTCTGTGGTAAACCGTGATCTCGGCTACATACAGAACATATTTCTTTATGCCTTCGGCAATCCCAGCAGGGTATTGAAACATATCCAGAGGATGAACTATCATTTCAACAAAACCAAAAAAATCAGTGTGGTCAAGTCAGGCCGGAACAACTGCATTGTCCGTTTGAAATGGCTGCCTGATGTGGAGGTGACAGCCGACTGCTGCCTTATGAACAAGGGTATCTATCAGGCTGTGCCAAGGATATGGGGGCTTCCGTCAGCTAAACTCAATGAGACCAGTTGCTTCTTCAAGGGCGGCGATTACTGTGAATATCATATCAAGTGGAAAAACCGACGGCCCCTGAGGGATTTCTTCCGTTCCCTGTTTACTCCCTGGGAAGTCGCGCGTGAGAGTATTGCGGAACTTGAGCGTGATAAGGAAGTGCTGCGGGACAAGTATAATCATATTCACCAGTTGAATCTGGACCTTCAGCACAAAGTCGATCAACTGACGTCGCTTGAGGAATCAAGTACGGCCATTCTTTCTACACTTGAGCTGGAAAAGCTCCTGGATCTCATCTTGAAAAAGCTGTTAAGTGTCGCCAAGCTCGACAGGGCCGGGATATTCCTTCTCAATGAAGGCAGGGACCACCTTGTGCTGATTCACGCAGTAGGGGTGGAAGACAGACTCTTTGCGGACCTTAAAGGATACCAGATCCCTCTGGCCAAGATGGACAACATTATTGCCCGTACAGTCAGGAATCAGAAACTCGTCGTGGTCCGTGATGTAGACAGCCTGCCTCTCAACAGACAGAATCTCCTCTTGAGGAAACTGAATCCGAAGGCCTTTATCTTGGTGCCCATAACCGTCAAGGGCAAGGTGGTCGGGATCATGGTGGGCGACAACAAGGAAAACGGCAATACTATGGCTGACATAGATCAAAATTTTCTTGCCAGTTTTGCCAATCACATAGCAATGGCGCTTGAGAATGCCACTCTATACAAGAAACTTGAAGATTCTGAGGCAAGATACCGTGAAATGGTCGAAAATGCCAATGAAGGCATTCTTGTCGTGGACAAAGACGGGACCATTGAGTATTCCAATAAGTGTCTGGGGGATATGCTGGAATATGATGAACTCAATGGGATTCCAATATACAATCTGGTAGACGAAAGAGACAAAAAGGCGCTGTTGCGATTGTTACTGAAAAATATGGAAGGGGTGGTGGCAAAAGACGAGATTATACTCCAGACAAAATCCGGGGAACATATAAATGTTCTGCTGAGCAGTGTGCCTATTCTCTCTGAAGATAGATTTGAAGGGTGTCTTTCCATGGTGACGGACCTCACTGAAAAGAAGCAGATGGAGAGCAGGCTGCTCCAGGCACAGAAACTGGAGGCCATAGGGACTATGGCAGGCGGCATAGCCCATGATTTCAACAATATACTCACTGGCATCCTTGGGTACACGATGCTGCTCAAACAGAAATCAGATGTAGATTCCGATGTGAGACGGTATGCAGACATCATTGAGAAATCCGGCGAGAGGGCGGCGGATCTGGTGAGAAAACTCCTGGCATTCAGCCGGGACAGCAAGGTTGGCGAGGCCAGAGGCTCAAAGGTAAAGGCCGTGGTGCAGGATGCAATGGAACTGCTCCAGAGTTCCATGCCCAAGAATATAGATATGGACATATCCATCCGGACGGGTCTTCCGTTGATTGAATGTGATCCTACCCAGCTCCAGCAAGTCATTCTCAACATGTGTATAAATGCCAGGGATGCCATGCCGGACGGAGGCCGGATCCGTATCGAGGCCGAAGAGGCTGGATTTGACCAGATGTCCCTGGAATATTCAGAACTCGCTGCACAGAATGGACGGTATGTGTGCATTAGAATAAGCGATACTGGAACCGGAATGGATTCCAGGACCAAGGAGCGGATTTTTGATCCTTTTTTTACCACGAAAGAGGTGGGAAAGGGAT
>DTYO01000303.1 GCA_012961845.1 Thermodesulfobacteriaceae bacterium | reverse complement strand
ATTGAGCAGATAGGGTTTCCTGTGGAAAGTAAATTCAATTCCTGTGTCCTTCAGAAGATTGTAAGGAACATGGTTTTTCTGCAATATTGAAATGTCCTTTTTCAAGGCATCGAATTCGTCTTTGATTCTGTTGATACTGACCCGTTGTTTTTCGGCTTTTTCATAATCTATGGTGTAAAAGTATTTTTGAGGTGGTATTCCTTGCAGTTTCACCGCTTTATTGAAGAAGAGCCGCATCTGTTTGGGAATATTTCTGATTCCTGATGTGATTACCATATCCAAGGAGTTCTTGACAGGATCCGATATCAGGTTTACCAGGGCGGGATGTCGTTCCACCTGGTCTTTGATCTTTCTGAACCTGTCCATTGCGGGACCTTTTCTGATATAATGGCCGCCCATGTACTGAAGTTCGTCCGGGCGTATGGAATATTCCATGTCGCAAACCACCCTCTTCCCGTAAAAGCCGTAATTAGCGGCATCCAAGCCGAAGAAAGATCTCATGAAATCTTTTTCTTTCGTGGTGAACGGAATGGTCGTCTCCGGTTCGGAGCCTTTGAATCTGCCGGTCTTCCTTCTCTGCCATGCTAGAAGCAGGGTCTTTTTCATACAGATATAATTGAATTTTCCAAAACCTGTGAGACGCTGGACCCTGTTCAACTTGTCGAGGCAGGAATAGATCATAAGAGTCTGGGACGGAGTGGCCCAGACATCGTCTTCCAGGCCCATGTCCGGATCAGGTGTCTTATGGATCTGAGAAATGATTTTACTGTAGATCTGGTCGAGATCATCTGGAACAGCGTATGTCTCCTGACACGGTAAGAAAGTTCCTGCAGCAAGGAGGCCGGAAAAGACGAGAAAATCTCTCCTGGTTATCCCGGCAGTGAAACGTTGCGGACCCATAAATAAAACTTCGGCCTGTATTCGGTTGAATATTAATATGGAATTTCCGGATCGATATCTGACGAATCTGCCAACACGAAAAATTTTATAACAGCTCAGAGCGGCTGGCAATATTCGATTTTAACTGATTCCCCCTGATCATTCAGATCCAAAAGAGAAATGTAAGCGAATTACCCGTTGTACAGTTTCTCAACCAAACAATCAGGCTGAATCCTGCCTGCTGCACGCAACGCTTTAGAATTACAAATATATGACCGAGAAGGAAATTAAGCGGCCTGTTTCACCAATATAGGGCCGGTGAATTACGCATGAGAAGGTGCGTGCGGGTGGATAACAGTGGTGGACACACACTCGGGCACCCAGAAAACTGTTATTTTGCACCATAACTGCATTGCACACAAAAAACATTCTTGTTGATTGATGTTCATGGATTTAAAACCGGCAATACATGGGAAACGATGGATTGCACAGCCAGGTTCGGAAGATGATACCTGGCTTCTGGTGCAGCTCAAACGAAACGGGTCCAGACCTGCTTTTGGACCCCTTGTAGCGATCAAGGGAAAAGTACCGGTGGGAAATGGTGAAATAGGGCTTTGTATCAATTCCAGGCACACTTATATACTGAGAGAGACCTTTCCCAGGGTAAAGACGGAGATTCTGCGCCTTCAGATAGACCAGCGTCTCAGGCAGATCGGGTTGTGGCCTGAAGGCACCAATCTGCATCATTGCATCAAAAGATTCAAATCAAAAGAAAACAGAGAGCCTTGCACAATTTTGAGTATTCCTGAGGAGGATGTCAACCCGGTCCTTGCAAAGGTCATCGATACCCGTGAACTCAAGCTGAACCGAACGGTCCCTATGGCAGCCGCCGTGGCAGGCCTGCTAGGCGCCTTGAGTTCCGACCCTGTTCTTGCAGCTTACTTTGATGAAAATGCCCTTTACTGCATAGTGGTACATGAAAAAATTCCTGTATACCTCCAGATAGTACCCCTGGACACGGATGGCAGACTGGAAGAACCCATGCTGGCACAAACATTTGAAATGGTATTCAGGAATGTACGCAGACTTTACGGGATTGAGGTTGCATATACAACGGTCATGGGACCCGGTGCGGATACGTGCCCGGCGGCAGTAGGAGGGCGGCAGCTCTGGTTCCCGGAATGGAACAGAATAATCGATGTACCTGATACTGCCGACGTGACTTCGTATCCTGGAATCTATGGAATCTGTTTCGCTGATCCTGATTTTGACTTCACTCCAGTGGAGTGGAAGAGGGCCTGGCGCGTTCAGCAGGCTTCCAGGTGGGCTGGATGGGGGGCTGCTGCGGCTGCACTCATACTAGGTGTTTCGGCGGGTTTTCTGCAGGCAGCAAATGGTCCGCTTAGGGATACCT
>DTYO01000302.1 GCA_012961845.1 Thermodesulfobacteriaceae bacterium | reverse complement strand
GACCCCGATTATCCATATATGGTTCGAGGCCGGAACACCTGAAGCACATAATTAAATAATATAAATTTTACAGTATAGCACATTGTTGCAGCAAATTATTCATGTTTGCCTAAAAGGCTGTCCAGCCTTTCCAGGATCTCGGGAACCGGCCTTTCTGTGGAGAGTTCGATCAGTGCCTGTCCGGTGTGGGATACCGGGGCAAAGACCTCTTTCTGTTTCAAATAGATCTCCCATCTGCCGTCCGACACCTGGTTTTCCTGTTTAATCCGGTGTTCAAGCCGTTTCTTTATCTCATCCTCAGGGCAGGTGGCCAATATGAAGCGGAGATCTGCTCCTGCGCATTCTGCCAGCTCCACCAGCCTTTTCCGCTTGGATTGATCCGTATATGTAGCGTCAAGGACCACTGATTCTCCCTGCATCAGGTGCCTTCCTGCAAATCTGGCAAGGGCCCTGTAGGTCCTTTCCGTCTGCTCGGCACCGTACAGCCCATGACCAAATGGTTCCAGCCGGTGTTCTTCGGCGCTGATGCCTGCTACCAGCTCTTTTCTTACTCTGTCAGAATTATATATAGCCAGGTGGTGGCGTTCAGCCCAGGCAGATGCAATGGTCGTCTTTCCTGTACCTGAAAGGCCGAAGAAACAGTAAAGTACCGGACGTTTTCGGAAACCTCCTGCATAGTTCATGGCCAGCCTGAAATATTCCCTGGCCTGTTTTCCAGCATCTGCCTTTATTTCAGGGGCTAAGCCGTCAGAAGCCCAGGTGAAGCAGCCGATTTTCCCCCTAACATATGCACGGTAACATTTATAGAATTCCATGAGAGCGGGCAGATCAGGGTCATCCATGCGGCTGGAAAAAGAATCAATAAAATATCTGGACAGCACTGGAAGTCCGTGAAAATCAAGATCCATCGCGAGAAACGCCACATCAGAGGCAACGTCACCGGATCTGAAACGACGGTTGAATTCAATACAGTCAAAAATATAGACTTTGTTGTCAGCCCTGTCGAAACAGATATTGGCAGAATAGAGGTCTCCGTGCCCTTCCTTGATCCATCCCTGATCTACCCTGTCCCTGAAAAGTGTCTCCTTGTCTCTGATAAAAGACCTGGTATATTGGGAAATCCTGTCGAAAAAAGACTTTTCCATGATCCTGTCCGTAAAGGACACGGTCTGGTCAAAGTTTTCCTCCGTATTCTGGCGGATTATTTCCAGACTCCCCATTTGGTCCACCTCTTTTTTCCGGGGAGAAGCCCGGTAGAATGGAACTAGGCGGTCTATTATCATGTCTGCATCGTTCCTGCCTATAAGGTCCCGGCGGATCAGCCTGGCCATCATGCCGTCTTCCGGCATACGCTTCATGACAACACACCATTCGACGGTTCTGCCTGTGCCGTTGATGGCAATTTTTCCATTATCCGACGTGACAGGCCATACGTCCAGATATATCTCCGGACACAGACGACGATTCAGCCTGAGCTCTTCACTGCAGAAGTGTCTGCGCTTTTCCAGTGTGGTAAAGTCCAAGAATCCGAAATCCACCGGTTTCTTGATTTTGTAGACCCGGTCTCCTGCAATAAAGACCCAAGAAATATGGGTCTGGACCAGACTGACTTCTTCAACTCTGTGAGGATAAGAGGACGGATCGAGCAGGGTATTCATCCATATGGGTTCTGAGGCCATTATCTTCTCCTGAAGCATTTATGAAATAGTTGCTACTGTCATTAAGCATTATTATGCTGCATCTACCTTGTATTATCTCTGAAAACTTTTGTCGATATTTAACAGCTTGAAAAACCATCAACAATAACTAAAAAATTTCTGATCGGAGTTGTAAGTAAAAATGGGTGAAATCAAGAGTGCACTTGAAATAGCTATGGAAAAGGCGGACCGTCTCGGACGCACCAGCAGGGAAGAAATCAAAAAAGACGAAAGGATAAATACCGGACGCCGACTAGCGGCCCGATATATAAACGGAGAAACAGAGGACCTCAAGGCCGCATTGAGTGAATTTGAGGCTGCCGTTCTGCCCGACATACTGAACGGAGCCACGGATGCACTGCTCAGAAACATAGTGCTTCCAAGAGACAAGGATCAATTGAGCACCATCAGAAGGGCCATGAAGGGAATAGTCGACATCAAGGGCAGTCCGGCGAATCAGGTACTTCCGCAGATGGAAGATCTCCTTTCCGCGTTTGAACAGACCAGGGATCATTACCGGGACCAACTCAAAGCCCAGTTTCAGGGCAGGCTCGGGGAGGTGCAGCAGGCAGTTGCCATGCAGTACGGCAGCGAAGCGGCATCCTCCGTAGATGTGGAGGCCCTGCCTGAGTTTCAGCAGGAGTGGACCCGCCTTTCCGGTGAACTCAATGACCAATTTGAACAGAAGCTCGATGAGATGAAGGTGTATATCAGACGGATCTGATCCGGGCAGGTGATTACCGGGTTCTGTCTTCAACAAACCATGTCTGGGGCAATGGTCAAACGATAAATAAACATTTTCTTCAATAGATATATTAAATATTTGATAAATTGAATTAATGGACGGGAAGAAGCTCAGGGCACTGCTGAATGCTGTCAGCTCAGGTGAATTGACAGTAGAGGAAGGGCTGAAAAGGCTCAGGACATTTCCATTTGAAGATCTGGGGTTTGCCTGTCTGGATCACCACAGGCATGTAAGAAAAGGCTTTCCTGAGGTCATATATGGTCCGGGTAAATCCTCTCACCAGCTTATCGAGATCATATCTGCGTTCATGACACGCGGTGCTCCCGTTCTGGTTACCAGGCTGGATAGGAGCCAGGCCCGCGAAATCTGCAGAGAGCTGGACGGCATGACCTATCATGATGTGGCCCGGGTACTCACCTGGTCTGACAGCAAGTCCAGCCCTGAACCTGAAACCAGGGGCACAATTATCGTGGTGTCGGCAGGAACATCCGACATCCCGGTGGCGGAAGAGGCGTGCATCACACTCAGGATGATGGGGCATCCATTCAGGCGAATCTACGATGCGGGGGTGGCGGGAGTCCACAGAATTCTTTCTCGAACCGGGGAGCTCCAGGCGGCAGGCGCGGTAATCACCGTTGCAGGAATGGACGGTGTCCTTCCAAGTATAGTTGGAGGGCTGGTGGGAGTTCCCGTAATTGCGGTACCCACAAGCACGGGATATGGCGCAAATTTTCATGGCTTGGCTCCGCTGCTTACAATGCTGAATACATGTGCCTCCGGGGTAGGAGTAGTCAATATAGACAACGGATTTGGTGCCGCAAGCCTTGCAGCCATGATAAACAGTAAGTGAATAACCGTGATGGAATTCACTGCACCTTTTTGGTGCGGTCTGTGACTCACTAAATTTTTTAAACTGCTATAATTTAAGTTAATTAGCATTTGTTTGGCTTTCGAAGCGAATAATCCGGATTCGTGGATCCACAACCAGGCCAAACAAACCTTCTTGCGATAGTGAATGTTGTGGCATATGATGTTTCCTGCATACGGGTTCACCGGATTGTTGAGAAAAGCCATAACGTGAGGTAGCAGTGAAAGTCAAAAACTGGATGGTCAGAGATCTGATCACTATCGGTCCTGATGCCACTATCATGGAGGCGATGGAATTAATGCACCGCCATTCAATAAGACACCTTCCAGTAGTGTCAGACAGGGACTCCATGCAGGGCCTGGTCACAGAAAGCAATCTGCGTCAGTATTTTATTCCTTCAATAGTAAAGGATCTCAAGGTCTCCGATGTCATGATTGTCAATCCTATAACGGTGGATCCGCACACCAGCATAGATTCGGCAGCCCGTTTGATACATAAATACAAGATAGGCGGGCTGCCCATACTGGAAAAGAGGCGTCTCGTAGGTATCATTACGGTAACCGACATCCTGGCCGCCTTCATAGGGATCTTTGGACTCCTGCAGGAGAGCTCCCGTCTTGACATAATGCTCTCTGAAAAAGGTGGAACCCTGGACGACGCCCTCCGCCTGATCCGGGAGATGGGGGGAGAAGTCATCAGTGTGGGGATAGAGGCACAGTCCTCCAGGAAGAAAGTGCATTACATAAGGCTTGGAAAGGGTAACCTGATGAATATAATAAAGGCGCTCGAGAACCAGGGACACAGGATTGTTTCCGTTCTGGACTGACATGAGGTATGTACGGTCCAGAATGACGTTTTTCGTTTGAAATCAGGTAATCCAAACAAATAAAAGCAGATCTGTACTTGATATTTCAGGTATCATTTTTTCCATGACCAGGAGATGGGTATAAGAGGCCGGTTATGGACAGCGATAAATTGCGGTAAATTAAAGTACAATTGAAATGCCCCACTATCAGGTAAACAAGACTTTCAACGAAATCAATGAGAAAATCCGTTCCGGTAAAGCGGTGGTCGTGACTGCTGAGGAGATGATCGACATCGTTCGGGAGAACGGTGAAGTGAAAGCTGCGCAAAAGGTGGACGTGGTCACAACCGGCACTTTTTCACCAATGTGTTCTTCGGGTGCTTTCATCAATTTCGGTCATAGTGTACCCGGAATAAAGGCCGCGAAGGTCTGGGTCAACGGAGTGCCTGTTCATGCCGGCCTTGCTGCAGTGGACATATATGTAGGAGCGGCCGAACCTCACAAGGACGATCCCCTGAACAAGATATATCCAGGTGAATTCCTTTACGGGGGAGGGCACGTCATTCAAGACCTTGTAGCTGGTAAATCCCTTAGTCTGAAGGCCGAGGCCTATGGAACGCACTGTTATCCGCGCCAACAGTTCGAAAAACGCATAACTCTTTCAGAGGTACCTTTTGCCCAGCTGTGCAATCCAAGAAATGCCTACCAGAACTATAATTGTGCCGTGAACGCCACCGATAAAACCATTTATACATATATGGGCATCCTCAGGCCCAGATTTGGAAATGCTAATTATTGTACGTCCGGACAGTTAAGCCCTCTGTTCAACGATCCTTTTTATCAGACCATCGGAACAGGCACCCGTATCTTTCTTGGCGGAGGCGTAGGGTATGTGGTATGTGCAGGAACCCAGCACAATCCCGATGTTCCCCGCACCCGGAAAGGTATTCCAAGGAAGCCTGCAGGAACACTGATGATTACCGGAAACCTGAAGCAGATGAGCCCGAGATGGCTGGTTGGAGTCAGCCTGCTCGGGTATGGTTGTTCGATTGCAGTGGGAATGGGTGTGCCCATACCCATATTAAATGAGGAAATGGCAATGCGGACAGCAATTTCAGACGATGACATCGTGACTCAGGTGATGGATTACGGAAAAGATTATCCGGAAGGCACAGGAGAAAGTCTGCTGGAGGTTACTTATGCACAGCTAAAAAAAGGCTACATTAAACTGGGAGACAAAACCGTTCCTGCTGCCCCCCTTTCCAGCTATCCCAGGGCCAGAGAAATTGCCGGGATACTGAAAAAGAGCATAAGTGAGGACAGATTCCTCCTGGGTGAACCGCAGGAGTTGCTGCCAACTGCTGCAGCCAGTGAATGATCCTTCTTCCTTTCCCAAGGGGCTGTGATTCCTTCATTCAATATCTTTCAGCTATCCAGTCACGTGTTGCTGTTGCGTTTTCCGGCGGTGTAGACAGCACTTTTTTGTTGAAGATTGCCGTGCATGCATGCCGGGGACCGGTAGTGCCTTTCCTGATGGTCTCTCCGTTTCTGTCCGGTGCTGAACGCAGACGGGCCCACAGTGCCGCAGAGGAAATAGGTGTCAGGTTATATGAGATCCAGTGGGATCCACTTTCTTTTTCAGACATCGTAGAAAACGGAATACTACGTTGTTATTACTGCAAAAAACATATGTACAACATATTGAAATCCACGGCGTCCGGATTCGGTCTGTACCACATCATGGATGGAACCCAACACGACGACCTGTCTGCACACAGACCAGGCATACAGGCTATTCTGGAACACGGTATCGATATGCCGCTGGCACACCTGTGTTTTACCAAACAGAAAATAAGAAATCTGAGCAGAGAAATCGGGCTGTCCACTTGGAACAGACACAGCCAGTCATGCCTAGCAACCCGGATAGACGTCGGAAAGCCCGTTACAGGGGAACAGCTGGCAACTATCCAGATTATGGAGGATTTTCTCCGCGGTTTGGCCGTCAAACCGGTAAGGTTCTGTGTCAGTACGGACAGGGCAGTCTTGAAGGTTTCCCGTGGATCTCTGGCTTTGGTCAAGAGAAACTGGAACAGGGTGTATGATTTTGCCGCGCAGAATGGTTTCAGGGAGATAGTTCTGTCAGACAATTATCTGGTCGGGAATGAGGAGCCTGGTCCAAGTAATGAAACACCAGGGAAATAAGTGCTGACGTGAGAACGCAGCGTCTGTCCGAAACCTCCCGATGCACGGGTTCAATCTGAGGCTGACCGGTACTGCATTCATAATTATCGCTGTTTTTTTGCAAAATCGGAGAAAATTCAGGCTTGCAGCAATAAATATTATTGACTCTATACGATATTCAGTATAATGTTTTTATTATCTAGCAAGATCAGGATGTTATCTCTAATGAGGTTTTGCTATGAAAATGCCGGTTATATCTCTTCTGGAATGGCAGAAGAAATTTGGTACTGAAAGGGCTTGCAGCCAAACTTTGGCCAAGATCAGTTGGCTTCAAGGTTTTCAATGCCCATCGTGGGGTTTCCAAAAATACAGTTTTGTGGCGAGTAGAAAACTTTATCAATGTTCTCGCTGTCAT
>DTYO01000301.1 GCA_012961845.1 Thermodesulfobacteriaceae bacterium | reverse complement strand
TTCGCGAGTCTGCCGAAGATGCATAGAGAGAAAGGGGCCCGGACGTACTCTGACACTTCAAACCCCTGATGGTGCGGCAGATCTTGTCAACTCGAAGCCCCCCGGCGGCTTCAGATGCCGAACATGTTTTCGTTGACTTCGCTGCACCTCTCCGGTTTAATTTATGACTATGTAACCTACTGTAATTTCATTATTCTATCTGTTCAGCTTTTAAAGCGAATAATCCGGGCTGAAGGATCAGGCATCGATCTCCGGCGGACGCTCAGGCAGGACAAGCCTGACAGTAGTGCCTGCTCCATCGTTCCTGCCTACCAGTATTCCGCCTCCCTGTCCGGCCATTGCCTGCTGGGCCAGGGTAAGCCCCAAGTCTACCGCCCAGGGATGCGACAGAAAAAAAGGATCAAAGATTCCTTTCAGCTCGGTTTCTTCAGACCTGGACCTGTTCTCTGAAACCTCCACGGCCCACCCTTCCTCCGCTTCAAAAACATGCACGTGCAGACAGCCATTTTCCGGAACGGTAGCACACGCATTCTGGAGTACCGCTGTAACGGCTATGCCAGTCAGGTCAGGATCGTGAGGAATTGCGGCCGAACCCATTACCGAATGCAGACGGGCATGGATATGTCTGTTTTCCATTGCCTCTTTTGTCTTATCCAGGGCCTTCTCCACCGTAGAGGTCAGTGAATACAGTCCAAACCTTGGCCCTGGGAGATTAACCATTGCATCCACACGACTCATCATCCTTTCGAGCCGCCCTGCTTCGGCAAGTATCGGAAGGATATTCTCTTCTAAGAAAGGATCTCTGGTACGGCGGACAAGATATTTGATCCGCCCGACTATCGCCATCACAGGATTGCGGATCTCGTGGGCGATCGACCGGGCCAGACGCCCAAGCGCGGCCGCTCTCTCCGTTTCAATCAGCCGTCTCTGAACTATACGCAGCCTGTCCGCTTTGGCCTGATACCGCGCCTCCAGATCTGCATAGAGCCTGACATTCTCCAGGACTATGGCTATTACATGGCATATGCTCCTGAGCAGCGCCAGATCATCACCATCGTAGACTCCGGCCCTGGACCGATCAAGATAGACGAGGCCCCTGATGCGGCCCATAAAAACCAGCGGAGAACAGATTACTGATCTAATATTGAGGCCGATTACACTCTCTCCCAGTGCAAACGGCGCCTCACTCTGGATATCATCATAGAGCAGCGCTTCTCCCCGCTCCAGTATCCGCTTTGCGATGGTGCGGCTGTAAGGGACACCGCCTTCAGAAGGTCTGCTGGCCAGGGTCACCAGCCTTCCGTCTCTGTCCCTTGCTGCTATGGAACACCTGTCGTAGGTAAACATCCTGTCCAGAATCTTGAGGATGTCCGGCATGACTTCTTCAAGTCTGAGTTTTGAAGCAAGGCTTTCCAGGATGGAATAGAGTATCTGAAGACGCTGGCTGTCCAGGGGAGGCTCGACTTCCAGGCGCCCCCGCTCCAGTATCTCCGACTCCATCCCGTGTTGTCCTGAGAAAGCGTCATCTGCGGCATAAGGCCCTTCACTGCGTGGTGTCTCAGTTAGACGCAATTCTACCGGGCCCAGGTTTATCCGGTCTCCAGAAGAGAGTTGCGCCCTGCCGGTGCGAACGCCGTTTACAAACAGACCGTTGCAGCTGTCCAGGTCTTCAATTTCAATCCTGTCCGGCGCTACGTGCAGGGATGCATGGCGCCTGGAAATTCTCGAATCTTCTATTTTGATTTCACAGCCGGAAGCCCTGCCGATTACATATTGCCCGGGGCCTAACATAACGGAGTGCCGCTGATCTGAATCTCAATAAGACAGATATATTACTTTTCATCACAGGGGCACCTCAGAAAATTGTTCTTCTGCCCGGTAATCGTACTGGACTCAAAAAGTAATCCTCGAAACATCACGAACATGTCTGGTTTTTTTATCGTAGGCTTTCGATTCTCAGAGACACCCTGCAGCCGATTGAACGGAATTTTTCAATAATCAGCACAGGCTGGCAAAATTCATGCTGTTCAACCTGCCGCCCACCGCATTACCATAAAAACAATTACTGCTGCCACCGCTGCACTCCCGGCTGCGACCCATATCCACATGGGGATCCTTCTCAGACCAGCCGGGCGCTGTCTGAGGCTGGCCTTGAAGGAATCAGCTGTCACCTTGAAATCCGGTCTTTCTTCAGCACGAGGTTCAGTAACAGAAGGATGTCCCGGGATTGCTTCCACAGGTTCGGAACGCTGTCTTTCAAGGAGTTTGCCCTTGCCGGCATATAAAAAAGTCATTCCCGAACTTCCCAGCTGGATAATATCGTTGACCTTGAGAATGGATGCACCTGTCAGGGGCTTTCCATTCAGCAGCGTCAAAGCCTCTCCGGTCAGGTCCTTCACCCAGAAATGTCCCTGCCCCTGGCTGACTTCGAACTGCCGCGGCGCGATTCCAGGCAGGTCGAGGATGAGTTCACAGGAAGGATCACTTCCAAAGCTCACACGGTTCTGGTGATATGTCCTGATATTGGCTCTGTACTGCACAGTAAGGACCGACTGCCCCACAGGGGGGACAGGCGGTGAAACAGGGGCAGCCTGTGGTTGAGATTCTTTCGAGTCATCATCTCCGGACTCTGAACCGACGCAGGTGATGAAGCTGATCTTGGGGCCGTTTTCTGAAAAGGTTATAACGTCTCCATCTCTCAGATACACTTCGCTGATTCTTCTGCCCCCCACAAATGTACCGTTGGTGCTGTGATCTATGAGCTTGAAACGATTTCCGTCTCTGCGCATTTCGGCGTGATTCCTTGAAATTGCCTTCTCTTCCGGCGGGAATACCAGCGAGCACCCTGGATTCCTGCCGATGGTTATCCGGGACTGGTGAAATTCATGTATCTTCCCCTTAAGAGGCCCTTCAATATGTACCAGCTGGATAATAATTTCAGGTGACGCAGGTTGATCAGACATAATGGTTCCTTTTTTCTCATATTTTGAATGATCAGAATGATAAAAATGTTCTTTTATGTCAAGTCAATGCAGACTTTATGCATAAACTCCTCTTTATGACCACAGTCCTGCCTGCATCATCTTTTCAGTCTTGAAGACTGATAAAACTGAAACTACCATTTTCAGGATATTTATGTATATTGATCAGGATATGCATTCCGTCTATGCTGTCCGTCATCTAGGGATCCGTTTTTTCTATACACAGGATGTCTTCCATACTTCATTGGAACATGGACGTTTCACCGATCTCATGCTGACGGTTCCTCATCCACGGCAGAACCGGGGAAAAACTCAAAACTCGGAGAAGAATACGATATGCTCAATGATACGGCCACAGACAAACTTTCAAAGGAACTCGAACAGCTGGTCAGGAACAAACTGGAGCCTCTTTTTTCACGTTACGGCCTTGACCTGACGGATCTGCTGTCACCGCTCAAGTGGAAGCCGCTTGTGCTGATAATAGGCAATTATTCATCAGGAAAATCCACGTTCATAAATGAACTTCTGGGAGAGAACATTCAGCGTACAGGGCAGGCTCCTACCGACGACTGCTTTACCATCCTGACGGCCCCCGGGAAAGACGAACTGGCAGGAGACATCCCCGGCAGCACGGTGATCAGCGACGAGCGTCTCCCGTTTGAATTCCTGAGACGATTCGGTGAAAGCCTGATCTCCCACCTACGTCTCAAGAAAATCGAATCTCCCGTACTCCAGAACTTCGCCATAATCGATACGCCCGGCATGCTGGATTCGGTCACGGAAAAAGACCGAGGATACGATTACCTGGGCGTGGTGGGAGAGCTGGCCAAGCTGGCTGATATCATCGTATTGATGTTTGATCCATTCAAGGCCGGCACCATAAAAGAGACCTACAAGGCCATCAGAAGCACACTGCCTGAATCGACCGGAGAAGACAGGGTCATGTACGTGCTGAACAGGATAGACGAGTGCGAAAACGCCCTGGATCTCCTGAGGTCCTATGGCACCCTATGCTGGAACCTTTCCCAGATGACCGGCAGAAAAGACATGCCCAGGATCTTCCTTACCTATGCTCCAGACATGGGCGATGCCCCTCCGGGCATCGAACCATGGATGAATGAAAGAGAAGAGCTGAAAAAGACACTGGATTACGCCCCAAGAATGAGACTCAGCCATCTCCTCCAGGAAATTGACAGGATTGTCCGGGAGCTGGCGCTGGAAATCGAGGCACTTGCCAGCTTCCGCAGCCGGCTGTTCGGCAGGCTGAAAAGAATTGTTCGTTCCTGGGGCACTGTAGCCGTTACTGGTTTCTTTCTGGGCGATCTGGCAACCAACGCATTTACCGGTTACCCTGCCACCCCGCTTTTAAAGGCACTGATTTCTGGAGAATTCGGGCTCGACCACTTCATATGGCCCATATTGTGGGTGATGCTGGTATGCGCATCCGCCTCGATGTATTTCCAGAAGCTGCTTTTTCCGGGCTTTGTCAAGACTACCCTGGGCAATATTGACGCCCTGATCCCCCGGAAAGATGCGTATGAATGGGATCTGTGGCGTAGGATCAAGCCTAGGGTCAGAAAAAAGATAGAAGAACAGGCAAGAAAACAGATATGGATAGCACACGACAGGCATCTTTCCGGTATAAAGGCTTTCCTTGATAGGGATCTTCCAGATTATTACGAACGTGTGCAGTCCAAATAATAATTGAAGGGCATCTCTGATAACTATTATTTTGCTCAATGGCTGCGTTGCGCTCAAAAAATGATCCTTGAAATGTCAGCACAGTGTCTGCGGTTATTTTTCCCGTGCGCCCTGCCCTTCAGGCAAAACACCTGATCTTTAGAGATGCCCTGAAAACAACAATGACGGAGGTTTTATGTCCGGCCATTCCAAATGGAGTACGATTAAGCACAAAAAGGCAGCCCAGGATGCCAAGAGAGGGAAAATTTTTTCAAGGCTGAACAAGGAGATCACGGTCGCCGCTCGCCTAGGCGGAGGCGATCCAGCATCCAACCCAAGGCTCAGGACTGCAATCGCTGCAGCAAAGGCGGTCAACATGCCCAAAAACAACATACAGAGGGCGATCAAGAAAGGCACCGGGGAGCTGGAAGGCTTCGATTACGTTGAGGTCACCTATGAGGGTTATGGGCCAGGCGGCGTTGCGGTTCTGGTGGATACCATAACAGACAACAAGCAGAGGACCGTAGCCGATGTGAGACACATATTTTCCAAGCGGGGCGGCAATCTCGGCGAGCCAGGCAGTGTTGCCTGGATTTTCAGGAAAACCGGGCTCATTGTGGTGGAAAAAAACGATGTAGATGAAGACGCCCTGATGAGCGCTGCAATAGAGGCCGGCGCCGACGATATCGAGGAGCAGAAATCGGAGTGGGAAATATACTGCGGCCAGGAGAACCTGGAGGTGATCAAGGCTGCCCTAGAATCCCAGGGCATAAAATGGCTCTCGGCAGAGGTCACGATGATGCCTTCCACCACGATCAAGATAGAAGATGAAAAGCTGGCAGGACAGATACTGACACTCATGGAAGCCCTGGAAGACTATGACGATGTCCAGAACGTGTACGCCAATTTTGATATCCCTGACGAAATACTGGAAAAGACTGCACAGAGATGAAGGAAGAGGTCATACTTGGAATAGATCCCGGGTCCAGGGCCACCGGTTACGGCGTAATTTCACGTATTGGCAACCGGCTGAGATATATCGATACAGGAGTGATCAGGCCGGACCGGAAGCTGAACTTTCCAGGAAGGCTTGACCGTCTGTATAATGGGGTAAGAGAAGTGATAGGCAGGCATCAGCCTGCCGTCTCCGGCGTGGAAACCATTTTTCAGTCTGTAAACGTAAGATCTGCACTGATACTCGGCCATGCCAGGGGGGCTGCCATGCTTGCAGCCATTCACGGCGGACTTGAGGTGTTCGAGTACTCACCTTCGGAGATCAAGCAGGCCGTTGCAGGTTACGGCAGGGCGGACAAGTCTCAGGTCCAGCACATGGTGTGCATTCTTCTGAACCTGACCTTCCGCCCGGCGGCGGATGCGGCAGATGCCCTTGCCGTTGCGATATGTCACGCCAATTCATCGGGCATGAACACCATAATCTCTTCCGGAGCGGCGTCCCGTTCGTCAGGGCCGGTCTCAGGCGGGCCGCTGAAGTACCAGAAGAAACCGGCAGGCGGACGCAGCAGATGAAACGGCAGGCATGCTCCCGGCGCCCCGGAAACGAAAACAGCATTCATGGTGCATATTCCCCGCACTCACTGTTGTTGCCCCCGATTCATGCAGGAACATTCAGACACGGCGGGACTGGATCATGATCGGTTATCTGAGAGGCAGGGTTCAATCCAGATGTGACAATGGTATCACCTTGGAGGTAAACGGGATAGGTTATGAAGTTCAGATGCCTGTATCGGCTCTGGAAAAATTCCCCCCTTCAGACCAGGAGACCATGGTGTTTACCCACCTTGTGTGGAGGGAGGATCAGCTGACCCTGTACGGATTTGAACGCCTGGAAACCAGGAACATGTTCAGGCTTCTTCTGGAGGTCTCAGGTGTGGGGCCCAGGCTGGCTCTGAACATTCTTTCCACCCTGAGTACCGAAGACCTTCTCCACAGCCTTTCCAGGGAAGAAGTAACAAGACTGCAGTCGATCCACGGCATCGGAAAAAAGACAGCGGCCAGACTGTGTGTTGATCTGAAGGAAAAGGCAGAAAGGCTCCTTTCCAGGATGGAATGGAAAAAGACTGCGGGCTTGGAGAAAGAAACTGCTCTCCACAGCACATCGTGGGATGACGCCCTTTCCGCCCTGACCAACCTGGGATATAATCCCGTACAGGCCCGGAGAGCCCTTTCAAGAGCGGCCGACATGGAAAAATACGCTTCAGTTGAAGTATTGGTCAGAAATGCCCTTAAAAATCTGGCCGGAGACCGGGTCAAACAGGGATGAATACTGATAATTCCGTCCGCAGCCGGCCTCTTTCCCCTCTGGATCCTGAACCTCAGCACGAAGACAGACCAGTAGAGATCAGCCTCAGACCCAGGTCTCTGGAAGAATATGTCGGGCAGCAGGAACTCAAGAACAACCTGGAGGTATTCATAACAGCCGCCAGGAACAGAGGCGAGGCCCTGGACCATGTCTTGCTTCACGGCCATCCCGGACTTGGAAAGACCACTCTGGCGCACATCATAGCATCGGAGCTGGGGGTGGGAATCAGATCCACGTCCGGGCCTGTAATAGAAAAACCGGGAGACCTCGCAGCCATTCTCACCAACATCGAACCGGGAGAAGTACTGTTTATCGATGAAATCCACCGACTGAGTCCGGTAATAGAAGAGATACTCTATCCGGCAATGGAGGATTTCCAGCTGGACCTCATAATAGGGCAGGGCCCCAGTGCCAGGACCATAAAGATAGATATTCCACGGTTTACACTTGTAGGCGCCACCACTAGGGCCGGCCTGCTTTCGCCTCCTCTCAGGGACCGATTCGGCGTGGTCATGAGAGTAGATTTCTACAGGGATCAGGACCTCTGCGTGATAGTCAACCGATCGGCCAGAATAATAGGCATAGAAGTTGATGAGGAAGGAAGTCTCGAAATTGCCAGGAGGTCAAGGGGGACCCCAAGGATTGCAAACAGGCTCCTGCGGAGAGTAAGGGATTATGCAGAAGTCAAGGCGGAAGGCCGCATATCCAAGCAGGTGGCAGACCAGGCGCTGCTGCTCCTGGAAGTCGATGACCAGGGGCTGGACCGAATGGACAGAGAAATCCTTTTCATCATCATAGACAGATTTCATGGAGGGCCTGTTGGACTGGACACCCTGGCCACCTCTGTGGGGGAAGAAAAAAGCACTCTGGAAGATGTCTACGAACCATTCCTGATCCAGAGAGGTTATCTCCACCGGACTCCCAGGGGAAGAATAGCAACGGATCTGGCCTACCGGCACCTAGGCAGGACCAGGAGAAAATAGAAGCTGCCGGGAACCCTGCAGACCTTGTCTCGGATTATCCCTATCCGAAGTCTCATGGAAGAAACCGGATCTCAGCCTGCCGCAGTTCATCCGTCTATGCTGACAAACCAGTATTTGATATCTTTATAGAAGAGATCATATCCCACCAGATACAGAAATGCAGACAATATCGCGGCAGCCGGCACAGTAATAAACCACGAAGTAAAGATTTTCCCGGTAATCATTCTGTTTACACCGCCCAGCCCTCTGGCCAGTCCTATTCCGAGTATCGCACCAACAAGGGTATGGGTAGTGGAAACCGGAAGTTTCATGCTGGTACAGGCAAGAACGGTAGCTGTAGCCGCTACGTCGGCTGCAACACCGCGGAAAGGAGTGATCTCGGTGATTTCCGTTCCTACTGTCTGCATCACCCTGTAACCGTAACTGGCCAACCCTATCACTATACTGCCCCCGCCCAGGGCCAGAATCCAGAAAGGAACACCCACCTTCATCTCGATGGCCCCGGTCTGTACGATGTATACCACAGCAGCCAGAGGCCCCACCGAGTTGGCGACGTCATCAGCCCCATGGGCAAAGGCTACGGAACATGAGGTAATCACCACGATAGGGACGACAATCCTCTCCACCATATTCAGCTGCACGTCCAGCGGGAGATATTCCTTGCCGGCCATGGCGTTTCTGAGAAAAATTTCGACACCACAGCCGCCAACAGGCTCAGGAGCCCGGTAACGATCAAGGCCCTGTCGCCTGACAGCCATTCCAGCCCGCCTATTACATGTTTCAGCCCTTTACATATGATAGCAAGGGTTACTATCGCCGTAACAATAAATATGATGAAAGGAGCGTACCTGACTGCAGCCTTTACCGGTTTTTCCCTCCCAAGTATCACTCTGCTTATGAATTTGAAGGCCAGAAAGCCACCAACGCCTCCGGCCACAGGCGAAATAAACCAGCTGGCGACGATCTGAGACATCTTGATCCAGTTCACGGCTCCCCATCCTGCGGCTATGATCCCGAAACCGGCCACCGCGCCCACTATGGAATGAGTTGTTGATACAGGCATGCCCAGATAAGAAGAACAATTGAGCCAGAAAGCGGCGGACAGGAGGGCAAATGTCATGCCTATTACAAAAACCACTGCCGCATCCCGGGTTTCGAGGCCCGGAATGGAAGCAACGGCCTGGGGATCCACTATCCCCTTCCGCACCGTGTCAGTGACATGCGACCCTACAAGTACAGCCCCTGCAAACTCACAGACTCCGGCCAGAAAGATAGCCTGTCTTACAGTAATTGCCCTTGAACCAACGGCATCGGCCATTGAATTGGCTACATCGTTAGCCCCGATGTTCCAGGCCATGTACAACCCGAGTACTGCAGCTATTCCGATCAGTATTATCTCCACTTTCTCCCCGCTATTCTTTGTCCATGTCAGCCGAAAATGGTTTTTTCACCCGATCAATGCATCATGAAAAAAACGTGCTCAAACAGGGACCTGACTTAACGATATCTCAGGCAATGCACTATTTGACCATCATTGATCTGAGCATATCTCCGGCATTCTCGGCTTCATTTGCAATAGAACCCAGAGCGCCCACCATCTTTTCATAAAAAATAATTGTCAGGACATCGATCTCGTCCTCCAGTCTGTAGATATTCCTGCTGAGTTTTCGTACGAGGTGGTCTGCTTTCCATTCCTCTGCGCCGATATCCTCGAGCCACTCCATGACCATCCTTGCGTCCACACCACCAATAGAGACCTCGGCCAGATTCTGAAGTTCTATGGCGGCGGTGAGAAGACACCTGGTAACCTTCAGGACCTGATCCACCAGCTCGAAAAACTGGTCAACAAGTCTGGAATGAAGTCTGGTATCCCTCAAAGTAAGGATTACAGAAAAGTCCTCCACGTAATCCGCAATCTTATCCTGCCGGCGCAGAAAATTCTCCAGGTCGATCCTTTCCACCGGGAGGAAATATCTCCTGGGAAGCTGGGTTCTGATATCATGTTTTAGCTTGTCCGCCTCTTATTCAAGCTCTGATACAGTATCGTGCAGGCACCGGATCTCTTCGAAATTCTCTTGGGCCAGAGTCTCCATCAGAGGCATGATCATCTCAATGCACTCGTGAAACTTCTTGGGATGCTCCACCAGGGTACCAAAAGGTGATTTGCCGAACAGATCATCTATAAGACCCATAGCCTTTCCTCCTATAAATCTATTAAAGCATGTAAACACATGCATCCACAACAGAACCCCGTTTTTTTTCCGTCTGTATTCCGGCACATCCCCAACGAGGAGTCCGCCCACCGGAAATCAGGACGGATACCGGTCCGCCGTCACATCCATACCGGTTACCATGTGCGTGTTTCTTGGCGTACCCATGTGTAGAGAGAAGCAGAAACAGAGAGATGACAGCTGAGAAAGGCGTCTGAAGATAAAGGGGCCGGACCGTTACATGTATGCATGCGTTTATATAGGCGCCTGTATTTCAACCTGTGATACCGTCTCCCGTCCGCCGGACCTGCCCTGCGTGCAGTGAGAAGCCGCGCCCTCCCGCCTGCATGCATACTGCAGGCGGGTATATAAATCCTGTGGATTATTCTGTCAGAAAGATGGAGCATGACCGGACGCCTTGTCCACCGTCATACCAACAGACTGTTTTCCTGCCGGCATCCCTCTCAGAAAAATTAACGACTTCGGTTCGTATCCGTCGGGAAATGAGGAGTGTTGTTCGAGGTCAATAACTTGTGAAAAAATAAGCGCAGACGTGTACCTGACAATTCAGGCATGATTTTCCCCTGCCCTGCAGAGATCCCGCAAAAAGACCCCTTCGGACAGGTACTGGTTCGATTCAAGATATCTTGAGGCAGTCAGATCTGAAGCAGCAGTCTTCCTGCCCACAGGATTCTGCCAGCCCACGGCCATAACACTGGTCATGACCTTCTGCAGCCTGTATTGCTCTGACCGCATCCACTTTGGTCATGCCCACCCTGATTGTGAGTCCCAGTTCTTTGGCCTTGGAACGAATTTCATTCATCTTCATTGTAGGAAACCTCTCCAGTACACCTTCGCATATTCCCGCCTACCGGTTCCGATCAGCATCTGCCGGCAAATGATCTTTCCGTTTGAATTCTGCATTGTGGGAAAAATCCTGTCCTCGGGCTGCCACCTGCCTGTACAGCTCCGGCAGGTTTTCCCTGATGCCATGACTTCAGACGAAAACACTGTTGTAGGGACAGACACCGATTAGTTCAGAAAATACTAATTTATTACTGAACATGTCAAGAATTATCGAAAAATATGCATTTATTATTAAACCGTTCCTTCAGCCTCATGATCAAACCACAGTCCGGACGATTACACTTGACTTTGAATAAAAAATATGTAACAAAAAGTTGACACGGAATGAACAATGATTCACATTTCATTTAGTCTGGAACAGGTAAGGGGGTGATCAAACACAGCGACAAAGACACAACATGCCGCATCTGAATGTTATTTGGGAATCCTACTCCATTAATTTTATCAGAAAATATTAATCCGGAGATACTTCGGATTAATGGAGGAAACGGAGGGACTACATGTTTAGACGCTTTTTTTTCATAGCAGCTGGTCTGGCATTTCTGATCGGCTGTACTCAGATGTATGAGAAAAGGGCCGCCGTCGTAAAGACCCCTGTAATCAGTGAGGGGGCCGAATATGTCGGCAGCGAGACCTGTCTCGAGTGTCATGAGGACTATGAAGGTGACCATAATGTCCACATGAAGCTCGCATCTTATGAGGCAACCGGTTATCAGCTTGGATGTGAAGGGTGCCACGGCCCGGGTTCCGCCCATGCCGATGCAGAAGACCCAGCTCTCATCCTCAGATACGGAGAAGAAGGACTGCACCCGGAAGAGGTGTCCGGCGTATGCCTGACCTGCCACCAGGGAGGTGCCATGATGAACTGGACCAGTTCGGAACACGCCTTCTTCGATGTGGCATGTACCTCATGCCATTCAATCCATTTCAACAAACACAACGACCTCTTGAAGGAAAAGCAGACCGATCTCTGCACTTCATGCCATATCAAATTCAAGGCAAAACTCTATTATCCTTCGCACCATCCCATGAAAGAGGGCAAGATGTCTTGTGACAGCTGCCACAATCCGCACGGGTCTGCAACCGGCGCACCCGGGATGCTGAAAACAGAGGAAAGGGTCAATGATCTCTGTCTGGACTGCCATACCCGATACCAGGGTCCGTTCGTGTTCGAGCATGCTCCGGTGGCTGAAAGCTGCCTGGAGTGTCATGATCCGCACGGCACCGTAGCTAACAACCTTCTGAAGCAGAATGAGCCTTTCCTGTGCCTCCAGTGCCATGAGGGCCATTTTCATGCCATGAGGACAGGCGAGGTCAAACCGCCCAAGTACAATTCCGTGCATACCGGCATCCATGGAGGACGGACGGACGACGGTGATACAAGACTGGTGATTACAGGCCATGGTCCCACTGACTGGGCCAAGGGTTTCCTGACCAAGTGCACCACCTGTCATCAGGAGGTCCACGGCTCTGATCTTCCAAGTCAGACCCGCAGGTTAGAGGGCGGGGCACTGACCCGCTAGAAGGAGGTAGACATATGAAAAGACACATGACATATCTCATCATCTTTGCTGTCGCCGTCTTCCTTCCCTTCGGCAGTTCCTTATGGGCAGGCGAGAAAGGCGAAGAGGGTGGAGCAAGCGCTCACGCGTCTATTTCGGCAGGCGCATCCTTTAACGGCAAACAGAGCAACATAGACAAGGCCGCCGAATACGACAGTATACCCGACGACAGTATAGGAACGGTACTGGGCGGCTCGGTCAATCTGGAGGCCGGCAGGCTTGAATTCGGCGCCCAAGGAATGTTTTATGACAGTGACGCCAACCAGTTCAGCGGCGAACTCGAATTCGACCGCTTCATCAGGGCACATGCCGATTACCAGAGATTCTACCACCGTCTGGGACAGGAAGAACTGGTAAACCTTAGAGCTAACTCCGCCGGACCGAAGCAGGGAGCCATGCTGTGGCACACCTATTCCTATGCGCCCAATTACGGCGTGTGGCCGGACGGCACCGTGAACGATCTGATACCGCACAAGGATTTCGGGTTATCCCATTCCGAGGTGAAGTCCGG